>JAFZFY010000230.1 GCA_017555665.1 Pseudomonadota bacterium
AAATGCAAGGTGATTGATACTGAAGAGGAAGAAGGAGAGGATGATGAATAAAGCTCTGGTTTGTTGTTTAGCTTTTATGTTGGTTTCGTCGGCAGCTTTTGCCGATACCGGGCCTGCTAGACATATTCCTTGTAATGAGTGCATTTATAGATGTTTTGATTGCTGCAAGATGCAGCAAATTGCTCCCATGCCTGGATGCGGCAGCTGTTACTTCGGGGGATGTGATTATGAAAAGATCTGTGATGATTATCTCGCTGAGCATCCGAACAAATGCCCCGGGCGAGTAAAGGACAAGGATGCTGGCAAGTTAAAGGCAGAACTTGAAGATTTGGAGGCTGATGGGGCAGGGACTGCCAATTCGTCGACAGCGCCTAATGTTCCGGAAACAGATGGGGCGGACACCAGTCATTTGAAGGCAGAGCTTGAAGATCCGGAAGCAATGGGGGAAGACGCAGGTGATTTGCAGGCAAAGCCTGAAATCATTGATCAGCCGAAGCCTGTTGAGAATAAGCGTTCCTGTTCTGCGATGATGTATGCCTCTGGGCAATCGGGTGTGTGGGCAATAATGTCGGCATTGATAATGGGGATGCTGATGATCGTTCGGCGGCGAAGAAATAATGCGTAATTCGGAATGCGGAATTCGTAATGCGTAGGGCAAGAGACGTGTCACGACACGTCTTTGCCTTTGGGGGTAAGCCAATCCCTATCGGGGCGTGTTCAGCTTTCGGTCTGCATCAGGCGGGCAAGGCGCTTTTCTGAGGCGCGCGCGATGATTGCTTTTTCGCCGCGAATTTCGACCTTGCCATCGGGTGCGCCTTTGGGCTTGCGCACATATTTGACCTGCGTGACATGAACTTCTGCGGATTCGGATTTTGCGCGCTTGGAGTAGTGCATGGCCAGTAGCGCGGCATCAAGTATCGTTTCCTGTGAGGGTTCTGCCGACTTGATGACGATATGCGATCCGGGAATGCCCGAGACATGGAGCCAGTAATCGTTGCCTCGTGTGTGATGGAATGTGAGGTCGTCGTTGTCTTTGGCGGATTTGCCGACGAGTATGAGCGTGCCATCGGCAGATTTGAATGTCTTGTAAGGCTTGTGTACAGTGACTTTTGGCTTTTTGGGCTGATTGGGGGCTGGGGCGGCTTTTCCATCTGTGCCGCAGGCATCGTCGATTTGTGGGCCAAGCTCAAGTATTTGCGAAGAATCTTTGGCGCTGACGACTGCGGTTTCGAGCGCTTCGAGTTCGGCGCGCTTCGCAAATGTCTGATCAAGGCGTTGCTTGACCTGTTCGCGAGAGCGCGTCATGCGCTTGCTGTGGGCATAGCGCTTTTCGATATTTTCGCGAATGGATATGGCTGGATCGAGCGTGATTCGCATGGGCTCGCCAGTTTCGAAGTCGGGCAGTTCCGCATAGATCATGCCCTGTTTGAGTTTGAATGCATAAGCATTGAGCAGGTCGGCTTCGGCCCGTTCGCGTTCGGCGTTGTCTGCGCGCAAAAGCTCTTTGGATAGATTTTCGTAGAGTTTGCGCGTGCGAGACAGGACTTTTCGGATGCGTTTGAGTGCCTGATTTCTATGAAAATCCGTCCTTTCTTTTTCATCCCTCGCGGCAAATTCGCCATCGAGTGCGGTGTAGAGGTCTTCGCGATCGAGACCGTCAAAGCGGTCCGTGTCGCTTTTGCGCGCCGGGGGCTCTGGCGGCGTATAGATGCTGTGGATTTGGCGCGTTTCGTCTTGGCCGATCATGCCGAGTATTTTGCGTGATTCGGATTCGATGAGGAAAATCCTGGGCGTGCGTCCAGTGAGCTCGGCGATGAACTCGAAAAAAGGCGCGTCATCAAACCCAAACTCGAATGTGACAATGCGGTCGTCGTCGGCGATGCGAAGCCCTGTGAGCATCGTGTTGCCGATGTATTTGCGAAGCAGCATCGTGAACGCCTGCGGGACTGGCGGCGCTTTTTTAGGCCGAGTGG
The DNA here is from genome assembly GCA_017555665.1 of Pseudomonadota bacterium. Lineage (GTDB taxonomy): Bacteria > Myxococcota_A > Bradymonadia > UBA4248 > UBA4248 > UBA4248. The sequence goes on from JAFZFY010000230.1 coordinate 1,974, forward strand.
TGGGATAGATGTCGAGATGTGTCGGTGAAAAATCGATAATGAGAAAGAAGCGCCGCCTGAGGTCTTCTTCGCCGTATTTTTTAAAGGCGAATTGCAGACGAAATTCGCCGTCAGAAATCTGCTCCAGGCGGGCATCCATGAGATCGAATGAGAGCTTTTCAACGAGATGTCTGAGTTCTATGTAATTCATGTAGATTTTGGGTTTATAAAGAAGAGAAATGCGCCGGCGTATCGCGGAAGCGATAGGCGGCGCGAAACGGCGCGCGTATTGTTAAATAGCGCGCCCACAAAAAAAATTAAAAGCTGTAATACAGATATATATTTGGTTGTTATGAAACTGTATTAAGCATGAAGATGTGTATATAAAAAGTAACACAAGGAATACAGCATAAAAAAGCCCGCTCTTTTGGGAGCGGGCCGAAAGGTTATATATAAATATTATTTATTGACGAGCGCGTAGGTCTGCTGGGCGATCGCGAGCTCTTCGTTCGTCGGGACGATCCAGACTTCGACTTTGGATTTGTCTGTGGAGATTTTGCGCTCTTTGCCGTGGCAGTCGTTGGCGGCGGTGTCGATATCGACGCCGAGCAGCCCGAGCTTCTTGCACACTGCTTCGCGGACATACGGGCTATTCTCGCCAATGCCAGCTGTGAAGATGATGGCATCGACATGGCCGAGGACCATCGCGTAGGCGCCGATGTACTTGACGATGCGATAGACGAAGACATCCATAGCGCGCTTGCAAGCGGGATTGTTTTCGGCGACGCCGTCTTCGATGACGCGGCAGTCATTGGAGATGCCGGAGAGGCCGAGGAGGCCGGACTGCTTGTTGATGAGGTTGTCGAGCTGATCGGCGTTCATGCCCTTGGTGCGGCCGAGATAGGTGAGGACGGCGGGGTCGATGTCGCCGCAGCGCGTGCCCATGCAGAGACCTTCGAGCGGGGTGAGGCCCATCGAGGTGTCGACGGATTTGCCGCCCTGGACGGCCGTGATTGAGGAGCCGCTTCCGAGGTGGCAGCTGATGATGTTCATGTCCTTGATGTCGCGGCCCAGGAGGCTCGCGAGGCGGTTCGAGACGAACTCATGGGACGTGCCGTGCGCGCCGTAACGGCGGATGTGGTCTTCCGTGTAGAGTTTGTAGGGAATCGCATAGAGATAGGCGTATTCGGGAATCGTCTGATGGAAAGATGTGTCGAACACGGTGACGTTGGGCACGCCGGGGAGAAGTTTCTGCGCGACTTTGAGGCCGATGACGTGTGCCGGGACATGGAGCGGATCGAGCGGATAGACGCGTTCGATTTCGTCGATGATGCTCTGATCGACAAGGCAGGTCTTGGTGAGCTTTTCGCCGCCGTGAACGACGCGGTGGCCGACGGCCTTGATTTCGTCGAGGGATTTGATCGTGCCGTCGAGAAGGAGGTCAAAGACGCGCTTGAGGCCGGCTTCGTGGGTCGGGAAGACTTCATCGGTAATCTCGACTTTTTTGCCGTCGGCGGTCTTGTGCTTGAGGATGCCGACTTCTTCGCCGATGCGCTCGACGTTGCCTTTGGCGAGCACGTCGCCGGCCGGCATATCGAGAAGCTGATATTTGACTGTTGAGGAACCGCAATTGATGACGAGTAATTTCATGATTTTCCTTGGGGAAGCACGCGGTGCGTGATGTTCAAGGGGCCGGGAAGCCCAGTTTGCAGTTAGTTTGCCGGAGTATCGGCTGATTGAGCGTTTTCGTTCATGTCGAGGAGCACGCCGGGAATTTCCAGTTCAAATGCTTCCAGTTCGCCGGTGTCGAAATTCAGTACCTGGGCGCGGACGATTCCCGGCTTTTCGGGAATCTTTTCGATGGGGATATACGGATGCTCGCGCATGTATTCGGTGTTGACATCGAGCGGCGGCATAAACATCTCGTACCAGCCGCCTTTCTTGTACGTGAGGACGTGATATGCCTGCCAGACGCTCGACCACCATTCGGGAATGGCGCCGAGTTCGTCATTGCCATCGCCGTCGAGATCGCCGAGATTCGTGAGCTCGAGGTTGAGGCTGTTGACGACATGGGCTGGCGCGATCGATTCGTCTTCAAAGTGGATCGTGCTGGCGCAGTCGTTGTTTGCACAGAGCTGTTTGTCGGGATCCGTGATGACGGCGGTGACGGCAACGGCATGCGTGAACTTGCCGTTCAGCTTGAGCTCGACCTGATTGTAGAACGCCTCTTTGACGGGGCGCGTCGCATAGGAGGGATTGAAGACCTTTGTGAGATCGACCTGTTCCTCGGCGCAGTCTTCCTCATCAGCCTGCGTTTGCTGTGTTTCGGCATTCTGAGAGGGATTTGATGATTCTGCAGTATTCTTCGGGGAAGATCCGGTTGCAGGTTCTGCATGCTTGCAGCCATACATGCCCGTGAATGCGAACAGAACGGTCATCATGATAACGAACGTGATGTGTTTCATGGCGGATCTTTCCTTATTTCGCGTTTTAACATGGCCTTGCGGCCCCCTCAGGGGTGTGAGGGGGCGGATCAACGCGATATGCCGAGCGGAAACGTATTAGCCCTGTGCCTGGATGGCAGTGACGATGACGGTGTTGACGATATCGGCAACGGTGGCACCGCGGCTGAGGTCATTGACGGGCTTGTTGAGACCCTGGAGGAGCGGCCCGATCGCGAGTGCGTTCGCGGAGCGCTGGACGGCCTTGTAGCCAATGTTGCCGGCGTTGAGCGTCGGGAAAACGAAGACATTGGCTTTGCCGGCGACGGGGCTGCCGGGGAGCTTGGTCTTTGCGACAGAGGGGACGACAGCGGCGTCGTACTGGATGGGGCCTTCGACGGCGAGATCCGGAGCGGCTTCGCGGACTTTTTCGGTTGCTTCGCGGACGGCATCGACATCGGGGCCGGAGCCGGAGGTGCCGGTGGAGTAGGAAAGCATCGCGATCTTGGGATCGATGCCGAAGGCTTTAGCCGTGGCGGCAGAAGCGATCGCGACATCGCGGAGCTGATCGGTCGTCGCATTGGGGATGACTGCGCAGTCGCCATAGATATAGACGCGATCTGCGAGGCTCATCAGGAACACGCCGGAGACAGTCTTGATGCCGGGTTTCGTCTTGATGAACTGAAGCGCCGGGCGGATCGTGTCGGCTGTCGAGGTCGTCGCGCCGGAGACCAGGCCGTCTGCAACGCCTTTATAAACCATCATCGTGCCGAAATAGGTCTTGTCGGCCATGAGTTTGCGCGCTTTGTCGAGTTCCATGCCTTTGGCTTTGCGGAGCTCATAGAGCGTGTTGGCATAGTCTTCGAGGTCGGCAGATTTGGCGGGATCGATGACCTTGATGCCGTCGAGGGAGACGCCGAGTTCGGCGGCGTTGGCCTTGATTTCGTCCTCGTTGCCGAGCAGGATGATGTTGACGAGATCCTGTGCGCGAAGTTCAGCAGCGGCTTTGAGAATGCGGTCGAGGGCGCCTTCGGGCAGGACGATCGTCTTCTTGTTGGCGCGGCATTTGTCATGCAGGCTGCGCATGAATTTGGTCGGTGTGGTGATGCTGCTGGAGGCGACAATCTTGTCGGCCGCGAGTTTGGCTGCATCGGGCTTGATGACCGTGAGGCCCTTGGCTTCGATGAGTTTTGCCGCATCATCTGTGCAGTTGGAGGCGACGACGGTGACCGTGATGCCGTCCTGCGCGAGGAGCTTGACGTTGAGTTCTGCGGCAGCCGCGACCTGTTCGGCAGTCTTGTCGGTGGCGCAGATGGCCGGGATCACGCATGCATCGACGTTTTTCGCGAGCGCGATGTTGAGACCATAGGCATCGCGGAGCGCGCCTTCATCGGCGATCGGATGGAGAATGACGACATCGGCGTCTTTGCCAGCGGCTTCCACGCGGTCCACGAGGATCGAAAGGAGGGCGTCTTTTTTGCCGTCCGCGATCATCTTGAGGGCTTCGCATTTGCAGAAGGAATCTCCGCATGCCTCATCTTTGCAGCCCGCGATCGGCGCGAGCAGTGCAACGCGTTTTCCCTGTGCTTCAAGGTCGGCCTTGATGCCGGCCGCCAGTTTCGGTGAACAAGAATCACAGCACATGAGCAGGATCGATTTTGCCATTCCCATATCTCCATTTGAAAAGCGCCAGAATTGAAAAAATCTGGCAGTGTAAAGACGTTACGCGTCATTTCTGAGAAAAGATGCCCAAAAATGGCGCAAGACTTTTACTCCAAATGAAGCATTTGGGCGAGATATTTTATATATATCATTTTGGGGCGCGGCTATGCGTTGCATACGCCGCGCGGGCGTCGCTATCGCGTTGCGATACGCGCCGCCGGTTTCCGTGGGTTACGCTTCGCTCACCCACGGCTAATATCAATCGCCCCTTCGGGGCGATGAGGTTGCGCTTCGCGCGCACAAAAAAAGCCGCCCGAATGGGGCGGCTTTGAGGTTTAGCAAAAGACCGTATTACTTGGCGGCACCGACGAGCGTGATGTCATCGATGGATGGGGCTTTTCCAGAGGCATTGTCAGCATAGATGTTGATTGCTTTGGCATCAGCCGTGAAACCAGTGATTTCATTGGGGGTATAGGCCTTGGTGAGTTCGAGTGTTTTGACAACCGTTTCTGCTTCGTTTGCTACCTCAGTGATATAAAGTTTCGAATCTTCATATTTGGCTGTTATTGCCATGCTGGTGATGCTGTAACCGGAGAGGTCTGTGATTGAGAGGTGGGAGGATTCATCGGCTTTCTGTGAATCGCCATAGTATCCTGAAGCACCTGAAGTATTGAGCTGAAGGGCTGTTAGGGAATTATTGACTCCGGAATTATCTGCTGTCATCTTAACAGCGATTTTGCTTGCATTATCACCAAGAGGTATCCATGTGAGTTTTAGTTCGCTTGCGGTTCCTTCTTCAGGTGCGATACCAGCTGTGATTACAGAGGCGATATTCTTTGGATCATCTTTAGTGTTGTTGTAATCAACAAACGTCCATTTGGCGATCGTGTCAGCGGAGACCTGGGATTCGATCTTGAAGGAGCCGACAGCGGCATCTGCGAATGTGAGGATCTCGCCGCCAACTTTGAGTACATCGCCGTTTTCGGAGCAGAGTGATTTCTTGTCGTTTGCAACGACGACGACGATGCATGAATAGTCGCCTGCATCGGTGAATGCGCTGGCATCAAATTCGTTGGAGCCGGAGAGCGTGCCATCGAGAGCGGCCGCAAGTTTGTTGCTGTTGGTCGCGCAGAGGAGGCTGGTGGTGTATTCAATTTCAGATTCGACGGTGACCTCTGCAGTCGCTTTTTTGTTTTCTGCGTCATAGGTGACCTTTGCGGTGCATTTCTGGATGTCGGTGTCAACAACTTCAGCCGATACGCAGGTGCCGGCACCATAGCCCTTGCAGTCTTTGGCGCAGGAGGGTTTTCCGCCTTCTTTCCATTCGCCCTGCTGATAATCGTTGCAGGTCTTGCCATCGGCGATCACGTCGTCTTCGGTCTTGGCATTGCCGTCCAGGCCGATATCGCAGACTTCGTCTCCGTTGATTATGCCATCGCCACAGAGCACTGAGGCTTCGGTCTTGCAATCGCCTTTTGAGTGGGCCATGCAGTTTTTGGCGCAACCAGGGCGTGCTTCTGGATCATTGACGAGCGGGCTTGTTTCCGTGTCTTTGTTTTCGTCGTACCACAGCTGACAGGTGCCTTTGCTTTCAGCAAACTCGGCTTTGCCATTGATCATATCGCAGACTTCGCCTTCATCAAGAACGCCGTTGCCGCACGTTTCGGTTGCAGGGGGATCTGCCGGCTTGTCGTCATCTTTCTTGTCGTCGTCGCCGCATGCCGTGAGGCTCAAGCCGAGGCCGAGAACGAGAGCTGCACTTAAAACAAAACGCTTGTCAAATTTCATGTTTTCCTCCAATCAGAATGGCTGATACGCCGAAATTTTTTTGACGGCATTCTCTTTTGCCGTTCACGAATGCGCTCTATAATGAGATTTGTTTTGAATTACAAATTTTTAAGGTGTGTTTTGAACGTTTTTTTTAATCGGTTTTGATAGATTTGAGAATTCCTTTTAAAACCAATGGGTTACTTGCGATTTTGATATAAAGAGCACAGAGGTGCTTGTTCTAATTTTGCGACATTTTTGTCATAAATAAACATAAAATGTCATATCTATAAATGGAATGTATGTAGGTATTTTGAGGCGGTTTGCCGTAATGTTAGAGGGGATGGGG
>JAFZFY010000231.1 GCA_017555665.1 Pseudomonadota bacterium
CAAACAAATCGCCGAATTGGCACCTGAAGAGAATTCAGAAGTCATATCAGTCGCAATCTCCCAAAAAGCCGTTGATAAGTTTTTTCAAGCCTTCATTGAAGAAAAGAAACAGAGAGATGAAAGGATCAAACAACATCGGAAAGAGTTGGGACTGCAAGACTTTGACGATTTTCCGAGGCCGTTAGCGGAGGAAAATGTTTCTCTCGGTTTTGAGCGCATCACTGCATCTTTGGGACTTTCTGAGGATGGTATTGCGTTCTCCGCTACCTTTGCTGATTAAAAATATGGCCCCATGGCTTTCCAGAAGGAGTGATTATGTTGAAGAAATATCAAAAAACGAATTCCCATGATGATTATGATCCTGTAATCACCTTTATGTTCGCTTTGTGAACTTTTTTTATACGCTTGCAGCTGCAATCATAATTTTTCCTTTGTGTTGGTTTTTCTTTAGCCTCACCATTGCTATTATTGTGACCGTATGTCTCTTTATCATTACTCAGGTTATTACATTATGGTGGTGGTATCATTGACACATCCTATATAATCCCATTTTTATATTCTCAAAATGAAAATACAGAGCATCAATGGGCATTTCAAGCAAACGCGTGATATCTGTATGAAAGTCGATGGCAATGCGGCCTATAACGCCATACAGCCTGATGATGTCGGCAGACGTTTTCAGGCCGTATGAAGCCCCAAAAAGACGCACGCTTTGCCAGCATGAGCGCATCCTCCATCGGCAGTTTCAAGAAATCACTCGCCAGAAGTCCAGGCGTTCCCTTGATTGCAGCCAAAAAAACAGAGGCCTCAGAGAAGGGCATCGACCTCGGAGCGGTAATTCATGCTTGCGCGCCACACGATTTGAGCTTACTAATTACAAAAAAGGGTGACTTCTGGCGTGAGAAGTCACCCTTTGGTGGTTTATATCATCTGTATCAGGTGCGGGATTTTGGCTTTAATCCTTGGAAAATCAGAAATCCGTCCACAGTGACTGGTTTGTGACTTCGTGGTGAAACACGATTTCGCCACGTTTGATGCGGATGCCGAGATCTTTGGGGGATCGATTGGCTACCGTGCGCTTGATATTTGTATATTTTTCGTGATTCTCTTTGCCAAGGATCTTTTTCATAACTTCTGAATTCTCAAATCCATGTATGGCATCATATATATTGCTATATAATTTACGGGATTCGCTATTTCTTTCGGAAGGATCGATGGCTGGATAATCGTCGAGCACGAGATGAAGCAGGGTATAGGTGAGCAGATAGGGGTTTGCATCGGGACCGACGCTTCGGAGTTCAAAGCGCGATGATTTGGCATTGCCTTTGGGCAGGCGAATGATGGCCGTGCGGTCATTTGAAGAGGCGCGGATCGCATTGGGGGCTTCAAAATTGGGATCCAGACGGCGGTAGGCATTGACCGAGCTGTTTGCAATCAGGCAGAAATCATTGGCATGATAAAGAATCTTATCGACAGCTTTCCAGCCAAAATCAGACAGCTGGCTGAGGGCGTTTGGATCATACATGAGGTTTTTCCCATCTTTTGAGATGGAGATATTGGCATGCATGCCGGAACCGTTGACTTTGGTCATCGGCTTGGGCAGGAAGCTGGCTGTCATGCCGTTCATGCCTGCGATTTGACGCGCGAGAAGCTTATAGAGCTGCACCTGGTCGCAGGCTGTGAGCGCATCTGTGCATCTGTAATTGAGCTCGAACTGCGAAGGCGCGACTTCGGGATGGTCTTTTTCGTTCTCGAAGCCTAATGCGCGCTGGGCTTCTGCAAAGTGATCGATAAAGAGCTTGAGCGGCGTGTTGGGCAACGTGTGGAAATAGCCGCCATCCGAAACATAGGTAAACCCATGATCTGCCTGGAAATTCTGCTCAGCATCGATGCCTTTGAACAAAAAACCTTCGACTTCGAATGCAACCTTGCTCTCCAGGCCGTTGCGGTAAAGCTCGTTGTTGTATCGCTTGAGCTGGCCACGGATATCGCCGGGATATGGCTTATTTTCTACGTCGCGCACCAGGCCGAACACCATGACCTTGCCGGGGCCGAAGATGTCGCTCGGAAGCCAGCGGAAGCTGCCCCAGTCGATCTCAAGGCAGAGATCCGATTCCTGCTGGCGAGAAAATCCATGGATGGAGGAGCCGTCAAACGTAAGGCTGTCGTATGACTGCTCGAGAAATTTCTTGTCATAGTCGAGCATATGAAAACGGCCTTCGAGGTCTGAAAAACACACGGTCACGGCCTTGAGCTGATGCTCATCGTGCAGATAGCGGAGATATTTTTCGCGCAGGATATCGTCGGGCACGTGATTTTTGACATCCGCCTTGGCTTCCAGGTTGAGCACTTCGAGTTCGTCGTATGGGATCTCTTTGAAATTTCTGATCTTGAGCATATTCGTTTCCTGAATAATTGGTCCTTGACCGTCCCCTGATGGGGACATCTTTTTATACTTCAATGAATATGTCTTTGACAATTCGATTTACTTACATGTGGGATATCGAGGTCTGTTTATGCTTGGCGCAACGCTTCGGAATGAAGCGGAAGCGTGCCGGGGCGTATTGCAACGCAATAG
>JAFZFY010000232.1 GCA_017555665.1 Pseudomonadota bacterium
ATTCGGGAGAGCGTTTTAAGAAGTATTTTTCGGATTTTTCTGAAAAGTATGGTTTTGAAGATATGTATTCTGGAGGATTTTATCCATTTTCGTCATTGGAAGAATTCTGGGCATACTGGTCTCGCTATATCTATATCAATCGCTATATGGATGCACCAAACGACACCTATCGGAGGTTATTTGACCTGATAAAGGATAAGAGCTACTTTGTGATTACGACCAATGTAGATCATCAGTTTCAGAAAGCCGGATTTGATAGATTGCGTTTGTTCTATACGCAAGGGGATTATGGTTTGTGGCAATGCAGTGAACCTTGCCACAACAAAACCTACGACAACGAAGAAATTATTATAAAAATGTATGAACAGCAAGAAGATATGCGCGTTCCGTCAGAACTTATGCCTCGCTGTCCTTTATGTGGCAAGGATATGAGCATGAATCTGAGGTCAGATGAAACATTTGTTGAGGATGATGGGTGGCACAAGGCAGCAGAGCGCTATCGTGCATTTATTCAAAAGCACGAAGGCCAACATATTTTGTTCCTTGAACTTGGCGTTGGCATGAATACACCTGGTATTATCAAATACCCATTTTGGAATATGACATATCACAATGCCAATGCAATCTATGCATGTATTAATTATGGCGAGATTGTTGTCCCTAATGAAATTGAGGCACAATCGATAATGATTCAGGGGGATATTCGTGAGTTTTTGGAGCAATTGTATGCGTGATACTGATAAGCCCAATGGCTGTGTTTGCCTGTATGAGGAATGATGAAAACCGAATTTGAAAAGATGCGCAGCGGTGAACCCTATCGGTATGATGATCCGGAAATCGGCGACAGTCTTGAAAGGGCAAAGCGGCTGTGCAGTCGGCTTATGCTGATGACTGAATATGACGAAGATTATCGTGAAATTATTTCTTTACTTGTGCCTGATATGCATGAAACAGCTCTGATTGTGCCGCCGTTTCACTGCGATCACGGTTCGGGTATTCATCTGTCCGAGAATGTATTTATTAATTATAATTGTACTATGTTGGATGGTGCAGATATTTCTATTGGTAAAAACACATTGATTGGTCCGAATTGTTCGTTTTATACACCCGGTCATCCCATTGATTATGTTAAACGCCGAAAACCGATTGAATTTGCACGTCCAATTACAATTGGCGAAGATACATGGCTTGGCGGTAATGTAACTGTATGTCCTGGTGTGACGATTGGAAACCGTTGTGTTATAGCTGCAGGGGCTGTTGTGATATGTGATATTCCAGATGATTGTATGGCTGCCGGCGTTCCTGCAATTGTCAGGAAGAGGATTTAAGAGAAAAAGCGATCAAGACTGTATTAGGTGTATTTTCCTATAACCCGGATCCGGCTTTGTGCATTATAAACAAAGTAGTGGCTATCTGCATTTTGATGACCAAGGAATGATCCTTGGTGCTGGCTGTGGCACTCCTGAGATGACATAAAATTCTGAATATATGAAACGCGCCTTCGAACTTGGTAGGGCTGTATGGGCATGATAGTTGCCGCCCGCGTATCGGCGCAGCCAATAGCGAGGCGGCCAAGAGGCCGTATTTCGCGCAAAGCGCGAAATAGGCCGTAGCGCAGGGCGTATCGGCGCAGCCGATAGCCCGCGCAAAAAAATGAGACAAACCGGTATGAATCGCTTTGAATCAAATGATATTCATCATATAAAGGCTGTATTTATACAAAGCATTATGCCTTGTTAAACTTCGCCTTTGGCTGCTTACAGCGCGGGCACTTCCAATCGTCGGGCAGATCTTCAAACGCGACGCCGTCATGCTCGGCGGGATCATAAACATAGCCACAAATCGAGCAGACGTATTTCCCGCTGGCTTTCTGCGCAGAGAAATCTACTTCCGCAAGCACCGTCGGGACGGGATTGTTCAGATCCATCACTCGATTGCTCTCGAGATTCTCATACCCCTGCGGCGTGTGGGTTCCGCAATAAACCGTTGGATGATTTTGAACGAAATCACGGACGCGATCGAGCGTTTCGCGTGCCGCTGAAATATCCTCAAACACGACCGAAAGCTTGTTTTCATGCAGCGCCTCATCCATATAGGTGATGTCGCCGTGGAGCATATAGAATAAACCGTTGTTTTCAACGATCACGATGCTGTTTCCGTTGGTGTGGCCTTTCGCTTTGATGAAATAAATCCCATCCGCGATCTTTTGGCTGTCCGGGAAATTATAATATGCGCCGTCGGTGAACGTTACGGGAATGATATTTTCAAGCCCTTTCAGCTCGTCTGCGCTGGTTTCGTCTGCGTTCACGTAGATTTTGGCATTCGGGAAGGACTTGAGTTCGCCGGAATGATCGTTGTGCTTGTGTGTCAACAGGATCTTCGTGACTTGCTCAGGCTTGTATCCGAGTGCGGCAATTGCTTCCATATAGCTGCAGATGCCTTTCCCTGTAAAAATCGGGCTGTTTTCATCCGGCACTTCCTCGGGGGTTCCAGCCGGTATTCCGGTATCGACAAGAATGACTTCATCGCCGGTATCAATCAGGTAGTTCTGCAGACTGCCGCGATAACGGATGTTTTTGTCATATTTATCCATGCCTTCCTCACCGCCAAAGATGAAAGGCTGGGTATAAAATCCGTCTTTTCTGAATTTTACTGCTTTGATTTCCATGTTCATATCTCCATTTTATTGATTGCCTTGTAGAGTTCTTTGTTACAGCTGCTGTTAAAAAAAACGGCATGCCTCATCGAATGGGAGGTATGCCGTTCATAAGAGGCATCTATGATATTATTTTTCAGCGGGTTCCCACTTGCATCTGACAGGGGAAACAATAGAGCCTGATAAAATTGAATTATTCCTTAGGGATAATTTGAAATAAATATATTTTGTGGCCGCCCGCATATTTGCGTAACCAATAGCGAAGCCTAGCATCTGCTGCCTGCAGGCCTGTCCGCAATGCCCTCCATACTTCAGACAAATCTATGGGCTGAGTAATCACATCTTCTGCGTCACACCGCGATTGGCGGCGATGGGGGGCTTGATTTTCGCGTTCAATTATTACACAATAAAAACGTGTTTTTTTTGACAACCCTCGGAGGTCATTATGAGAATCTGCAAAACCAGAATCCTATTCGATAACGCGCAAACGCAACAATTCGCAATCACCGCGGACAGCCCGCTCACGATCGATGCCAACGGCCTGACGACCGCAGAATTAGCGGATGTGAAGCTCATCCTTGATGCACATGACGAGCTCGTGATCCTGAAAAACAGCCCCAAAACCATCGAGCTTGAACGCGCCGGAAGGCACATCACGCTCCGCCCGGAACGCCCGGTCAGGCTTTGCGAAAAAGACATCATCCACATCGATGGTGCCCGGCTCGTCATCGAACGCTCCACCTTCGCAACGCCCGTCTCTACGGCACGCAAAGCGCTCACCGTCTCCAAGCGCATCCTCGCGGCTTCTGCCGCGCTCTGTACGCTCACAACGCTCAGCGCGTGCGATGACGAATCCTGCAATAACGGCGATACCAAGTGCAAAGATAACGCTGTCTATGAATGCAAAGACAACAGCTGGACGCTCAAGGAAAAATGCGAAGGCGAACTCGACCCAGAATGCCGCGTCTACGACAACGAGGCCGAATGTGTGCCCACAAGGACTTCTGGCGTAGCGATACCGCCGGATATCTGTGAAAATGGTTCCATGAAATGCGAGGAGAACGCCGTCTATGAATGCAAAGGCGGTGACTGGGAATTGCTGCAAAACTGCGGCAGAGATACATGCTCCATGACTTCAGACAACCAAGCCGAGTGCGTCTCGTTAACCGAATCCGGCGTGATGGCATACGAATGCGAAGCTGGCGCTTCGAAATGCGATGACAATGCCGTCTATGATTGCAAAAACGGCTTATGGTCGCTCAAGGAAAAATGCAACGAACTTTCGGAATGCATCGAAGAAAATTCTGCCGCATCATGTGTGATGACCAGAACAAGCGGTGAAGAACCGCTATGGCAATGCGAAAGCGGCGAGAGCAAATGCGAGAATGACAGCGTCTATGTCTGCGAGAACGGATTATGGCAACAAAAAGAACAATGTGGTGACGATTACGAATGCGTCAGCACAGACAACGGTGCCGCATGTGTCGAAACGCGGCTGGGCGGCGATCCGCTCCCCCCGGAGTGTGAAGACGATGAGACCAAATGCGACCAAAACAGTGTCTACGAATGCAAAGGCGGGCTCTGGACGCTCAAAGAAAAATGCAGCTCGCTTTCGGAATGCGTGACGACAAATAACGGCGCCATGTGCGTCGCGAACCGGACCAGCGGCATCATGCCAGAACCTGAGCCCGATCCAGTCCCCATCAAGTCCCCCGAAAAATAAGGTTCCATCCCGCACAGCAGAAATGCAGAACCGGGCGGCGTATTGGCACACATGCCAATAGCCGACCGACACACGCCGCGTATGCCAAAGGCATAGAGGCGTTTCTTTTGCCCAAAATCAAACACAGGCCGGCGTATTGGCCCGTCGCCAATAGCCGCCCGCCACACGCCGCGTATGCCGATGGCATAGCGGCGTTTCCATGACGCGCAAAACCGCACCAAATCAAGTCCAAACATCATCCGATGCGCGACATCACGCATGCGAGTGTGCACAAAAAAAGCGGCATCCCGAAGGATGCCGCCCTAAGCATGTGTCAGACGGAGATCAACGGTCACCAGACTGGCTGCCGCTCACGCTGACCGTCGGATTGTCGTCGAGCACCGACTTGAAGAAATCGATATACGAATTTTCCGCGCTTTCCATGCGATAGATCACGAAATGCGGATTGTCGTTGCCCGTGTAATTGAACTGCATCGAACCGCCCGTGGCCCTGCCATCCGCGAGGTTCTTCGACACCGAGTTGCCGACCGACGTCGTATAACCCGCCAGTTCCATATCGACCGAGGTCTTGAAGATCTCGCCAACAGGCGGCAGGCCGATCGCGCTGATCATCGTGAACTGCGCGGAATTGGGCGTGCTCTGATCGCCAATGCCGATCGTCTGCGCGATATTCTTGGGTTCCGTGCCACGGAGCGGCTCTTTGATGAATCGCTGCGTGAAGTTGACCGGATCGAGCGGATCGACGAGCGGCTGAATGATCTGCGTCGTCAGGAACGTGTCATAGCTGATCGACGCGTCATCCCCTGCGCCGAGCACAAAAGCCACGATATCCGCGACCGTCTTGTTTTCAAACAACGTACCGACAACCGGCACCGTGCTGATGTCAGGCTTGAGGTCGATAAAGGACTGAATGACGCCGCCGCCGCCCGCCGACAGGAACGCATTGTGGATGTTTCCAGTCAGGCCGAGGAGCATGCCGCCTTCCTGCGCGCCCTGGCTGTGGCCCATATAAAGGCCGTAGCTCGGATCAAAGATCGTATTCTTGTCGGAACCGGGTATCGGCGGCAGCACGAGCTTGCCGCGCTCGATGATATCATAGAGCACGAGCATATCGAGCACCGTCTGGCGCCAGCTTTCGCGGATCACGATCGGCTCGTTCAGGATCATCATGACGAGGTTCGCCATCGTCGGGCTCTTGCCATTTTCACCGCGCTGGCCGTGCAGGACAGCATCAAACCCGATCATCGCCATCGGGACACCGTTGTTGATCAGCACGAGCCCCTCGTCGCCGCTGTAACGCATGTGCGTGTCGGCATCGCCGCCGGTACCGTGACCGTAAACCGCGATGGGATAGCCTTTTTCAGGCATCGGCGTGCGAGGCACAACGATCGAGAAGCGGACTTCTTCCTCCATGCCACGGTTGGCAAGCGACCCATCCGGCTTGAACTTCATCTCGCCTTCGCCCGCTGATTCATACGGGAATTTGCCGGAAATATAGTTCATCGTCTTGAACGTGCCGTGGAAGACATAGGCTTTCGGCGTCAGGTAGTTGAGCGTCGTGCGGTCGGTCCATTCGCCGATGGCAACGCCCTTGTCATCCGTCACGATCGAGCCCTTGCCCTTCAGATCCTGAGCCATCAGATCCATTTCACGCGCCGCGTTGAGGATGCGATAACCCGTCATCGCGCGGATATCGGACATCTGCATCTCGATCTTGCCGTCCGTGATGAGCTTGTCGAGCTGCGTGACATAGTACTGCATCTTGTCACTGACCTCGTCCGGCGCCGTGCCCGCAAGGATATTCTTGAGTTTATTAGACTGGACGATCTTGCGCCCGTTTGCCGTGAGGCAGTTGCCGACAATCGCCACATAACGGTCACCCTGGTTCGCGCCAAATGCCGGCACGGGGCGCATCACAAGCGTGTTGTTCGCCCAGAACTCGTTGGCCGGACGATGATACGTGACATAGAGCGGCACGCGCTCGCCATAATGCGCCGAATTCTCCTCGACATTGATCAGCTGATAGCACGAATCGGCTTTGAGCGTATCGGCAGGTGCCGGAAATTCTTTCTGATCCACCGTCACCGAGGTGCGGAAATACACGCCGCCAATCGGCGAGAAACCGGCGCGTTCCGTCTGCGCTTTCTCAAGGATATTCGGGATGATCTTGCCGATAGCCGGCAGGATCATGCCCACGACATCGAGCGCAGTCCCCTCGGTCGGCACGGCATACTTGTTGAGGCTCGGACGGCCATACGAATCCGTGCGAAGCTCGCTCGGATACGGGAACGAGAAGAACTCATCCAGACGCTGCGCGAGCTGCTCACGCTTATCTTCGCTCTTGGGCGCGAACTCGCCCTGCGTGCGATCGTAGTCGAAAAGGAAACGATAGTAATTCTCCTGAAGCGCCGTGAATTCCGAAAGGCTCAGGCGTTCTTTGGTCACTTCGCTCGACTTGCAATCCGCTTCGCACGAATCCTTTTCATCGTCATCACAGACGCCGTCACCGCATACTGACTGATACTCGACTTCTTCCGTATAGCAGTCGTCCAGGCAGTTATCTTTGTCTTCATCCTCGTCGCAAGTGCCGTCACCGCAATACGGGCCGCAGTCTGCCAGGCAGTTCAGACGCGTTTCACCAGCCTCACAGATATTGTTGCCGCAGAACGTCGGACGCTTGCAGTCCGACGGGCAGATCTTCGCATTCTCATTCGAGTCGCAAATGCCGTTGCCACAGAATTTCTCAGGCTTGCAGTCTGCCGGACACGTCTCGCTCGTCTCGTTGCTCTCGCAGATGCCATTATTGCATTCCGGCTCCGGCGGGCAGTCGAATGAACAGGTCTTGGAATCCTCCCCGTCCTCGCACACGCCGTTGCCGCAGATGTTTTTCACGATATTTTCTTTGCAATCTGCCGGACAGATCGCCGCATTCTCCGGCGAAATACACACGCCATCCCCGCAATAGCCGGACGGCGCCGGCGTATCCTGCGTCACAGGCGCGTTCGATTCATCCGAACAGCCAAACAGCATCACGCCAGCCAGCAAACTCAGGCATAATTTCGTATGTTTCTTTAACATGAGGTACCTCCGAAAATTTTATGCAAAAAAACTTTGCACGCTATTATAGCGGCTAAACTGGCTCAGGTCGCATGATTTTTGAGTTTTTTCATAAAAATGCGCAACCATACATGCTCCCGGATCCAAGTACCGCCGCTCGGATATTTGGGTATGGTGAGCGCGCTATCGGCGAATGCCGATACGCGCACGCGGCCGGCCTATTGCATACGGCCGGCCAAACACACGGCTACGCCGGCAGCCCCCAGATCAGGCAGCGGTATCCGTGTCGGGCTTTGCCTCGGAAGCAGAGGCCGTGTCGGATCCAGAGGCCGTGTCGGATCCAGAGGCCGTGTCAGGCGCAGAGGCCATGTCAGGCGCAGAGGCCGTGTCAGGCGCAGAGGCCGTGTCGGATGACGGGGCCGTGTCAGGCGCAGAGGCCGTGTCAGGCGCAGAGGCCGTGTCGGATGACGATTCTGATCCGGGCTCAAGCGCGGGCTTCCAGAAGCGATCATATTGCGGAACACGCTTCATGATCACGGTCGTGAGCCAGTCGGGAAGCAGCAGGATAAAGAGCGTGAAGAGCTTGTTCAGAAAGCCCGGAATGACCTGATTCTTCCGCTTGAGGGTTGCTGTGACGGCCTTTTTAGCGAGTTTTTCCGGCCGCATCAGGATGCCAAAGCGCACGCCAAGCGCCTTCTGCTCGTCCGTGATCGGGAGCAGCGGCGTGGCCACGCCGCCCGGACACACGGCAGTCACCGAGACATTCCAGGGCAGCAATTCGATGCGCAGCGAGCGCGACACGCTGCGCACATACGACTTGCTGGCGTTGTACGTCGCGATGCCGGGCATCGGCATCCACGCGCTCATCGAGGACATGTTGAAAATATACCCGAAACGCCGCGCTTTCATGCGCTGACCGAAAAGCACGCTCATGTGCGTCACCGCCTTGACGTGCAGGTCGAGCATGAGGTCTGTGCGCTTCGGGTCGATCTCGACCAGCGGCCCGAATAGGAAGATCCCCGCGATATTTGCCAGGAAATCGATCTCTATCTGTTCGGCATCGCAATATGCCAGGCACTTTTCAGCCGCATCGTCCTGCGCAAGGTTCTGGACAAAACACCGAACCTCCACGCCTTGATCGTCGCGGATCTGCGCAGCCGTTTCCTCAAGCCCCTTCTCGTTGATATCGACAAGGACGAGATGCATGCCTCTTGTCGCGCATTCGCGCGCCACGCATCGGCCGATACCGGATGCCGCGCCGGTGACAAGCGCCCATTTGGGATCGCGATCAGACATGGCCGGGTGTCTCCCATCTCTTTTCCAGCCTGGCGATCTCGTCTTTGATCTTCGGCGGCAGCTCATCCTCGCAAGCACAATGGCACTTCATCTCGCGCGAATACATGCGCCCGATGCAGTAGTTCGAATGCTTGCAGCCGCTCACGTAATCGTCGCCGCCTTCGCGCATCTTGTTGACGAAATCGGTATCATGGACGAGTGCACGCGCGATCTGAACCGCATCGAAGCCGGCATCCAGAACCTCGTCGATCTTCTTGCGGCTCACCAGGCCGCCGACATAGATCAGCGGCAGCTTGAGTTCCGCGCGGAATTTCTTGGCATCTTCGAGGAAATACCCTTCCGTATAGGGCACTTCGGGCACGATGAGCCAGCCGCCGAGACGCACGCCGGCTTTGAGCCACCAAAATTCCTTCATGTCCATGTAATACGCCATCGTCTTGTACGGCATGCAGCCGCGCATGACCTCCATCGGCGCCTTCGACACGAAACCTGCCGTGAGCACGAGCGCATCCACGCCGAGCTCTTCGAGCTTTTTCGTGACTTGCAGGCATTCGTCGAACTGCATGCCGCCTTTAAAGCCGTCGTGCATATTGACCTTGACGACAAGGCCGAGCTCCAGGCGTGTGCACGCCTCCCGGACCGCCGTGATCACGCGCACCATAAAGCGCATGCGGTTCTCCAACGAGCCGCCGTATTCGTCCTTGCGGTGATTCGTATAGGGCGACAGAAACTGCGAGATCAGGTAGCCGTGACCGGCGTGCACCTCCACGCAGTCAAAGCCGGATTTCTTGACGAGCTCGACCGCGTTGACGAAGTCGTTGACGAACTGATCGATCTCCTCGACCGTGAGCGCGCGCACGAACGTCGGGCTGTACAGATTGAAGCCGCCCGAAGCGCCCACCGGCGTCTGCCCGCAAGTCTTGCGATGCGTCATGTTGCCGCAATGCCCGATCTGTATCGACGCCTTGGCGCCTTCGGCGTGGATCGCGTCCGTCAGCTTCTTGAGCTCGGGCACGGCTTCTTCGCGCATCCAGAGCTGACCGGCAAACGACAGGCCGCTCTGGTTGATCGAGGCATAGGCGACCGTCGTCATCCCGATGCCGCCGCGCGCCACCGCCGTGTGGTAGTTGAACAATGCCTCCGAAGGGCCGTTGTTCACGCACATATTTTCAAATGCCGCCGAACGTATGGTGCGGTTGCGCAGTTCGACTGGACCGATCTTGACCGGCGTGAAAAGTTTTGAAGTCATAAGCCGTCCGCCTCCGATCAGTTAAAACGCATGGAAATATCTGCCGCGTGCACGGAATGCGTCAACGCGCCACAGGATGCACAATACGCCGGGATATCGCGGATGCGCTCGGCCTTTTCGACCGTGACATTTCCCGATATCTCGATGAGCGCGCGGTCACCAATGATCTCGCATGCCTCTTTCATGCGCTCCGGCGACATATTATCGAGCATGATGATATCGGCTTTGGCATCAAGCGCCTCACGGACTGCCTCAAGCGTCTCGACTTCGACCTCGATGCGGAGCGTGTGCGGCGCGAAATCGCGCACTTTCTGCACAGCCTTTGCGATCGATCCGGCCGCCGCGATATGGTTATCCTTGATCATCGTGCCGCCCCCCAGGTTGAAGCGGTGGCTGCATCCGCCGCCGCATCTGACGGCATAGTGTTGAAGCTCGCGAAGGCCGGGCAACGCTTTGCGCGTGTTGACAACCCTCGTGTTCGGCAACAGATCGGCGAGCGCGCGCGTCTGCGTCGCGATGCCGCTCATGTGCTGGAGGAAATTGAGCGCCGTCCGCTCCGCCTTGAGAAGAATCTGCGTCGAACCTGAAAATTCGGCGATAATATCGCCCTTTTTGACGCGATCGCCCTCTTCAAAATAAAACTCGATCGTCACCGGCTGATAAATGCCAAGCGCGCGTGATTCGATCTTTTCCACGATAAACGTGAAGATATGCTGGCCGCACAGCACGAGATCCGATTTGGCAACCAGGCGGCCTTTGGAGTTGTCTTTGTCTGTAAATATGGCGTCTGTCGTGAAGTCCCCCGCGCAAAGGTCTTCTGTCAGCGCGAGGTCGATCAGCTGTTCTGTTATGGGCGATATCGTCTGCATGTTAGTCCGTTTAGTCCGTGAGTCGGGTAGTCTGTTAGTCCGTTAGTCCGTTAGTCTGTTAGTCCGTTAGTCCGTTAGTCTGTTAGTCGGGTAGTCCGTAAGCCAGGCAGTCCATTAGTCGGGCAGTCAGGCAGCCGTGCTGTCCGCTACCCGATGACGACGCATCACTTGCCTGAAGCTTTCTGCCTGTAAAGCATCTGCGCCTGACGCGCAAGCGTTGCGGAGATGTTCTTGCTCTTCTGGAGCAGCTTGAGGTCATTGGCGCGCAAGGTTTTCATGAATCCGAGGGCATCCGCGAGCGGGCATTTCGGATTGTTCACGAGCGCGACGACGATCGGATAATAGCGCACCCAGTCGCGCCTTCCGGCGATATACCCGATCACCTCATCGGGCATGTTTTTCGAGGCAGCCAGCGAAGTCACCTCGCCAATGGACATCTTCGGGCTCGTGATCACGGCCATATAGACGACACGGCGCGCATCGCGAATCAGGATCGTGCGGTCTTCGCGCGTGCCGACAGCCGCCAGGCGAATGCGCTGAGGGGCGTTCATCTTTTCGACGATCTGCGTGCGCGACACGCGCTTTTTCGTCTCTTCCTGCGTCTCGGAGGCTTCGGCTTCCTCGATCGACTTGACCTCGCGCAGATTCTCGATCCCTTCGGGCTTTTCTGCCGCAGAAGCAGCCACGGATTCTTTCAGGATCTGCTCGAATTCCTCATCGGAAATGCCCGGCGTGTCGTCTATCGCCGCCGCCGCATTCATCGATTCCTGCACGCCCTTGAGCCCGGCCAGTTCGATATTGTGTTCTTTGGCGAGCGCGAACAGCTTGTCGACAGTCGCCATACGCGCGGACGGGTTCACGTAGATTTTTTCAATAATTTCGGGCGCGCGGAGCAGTCGGATATGGTTGTTCGCGATCAGCTCGACGGTATCCTTGGGCGCGTGTTCCGCCATATCCATGATCGTCGCATCGCTCGTCTTGGGGTTGAGGATGAGTTTTTCATGCACGGCGGGATCATTCGATGTTTTTGCGAGCCAGTCGAGGATGCATTCGGGCAAGTCTTTCTGCGCCGTGTCAACGACGAGCGCGGGATCGAAAGTGTTGATGGTCTCGGCGACGGCGGCGCGAACCTCCTCATCGGCATCGAACGAGAGCTGATACCACACATAAGGGAGCGCATCCGGCGGGATCGGCAGCGCGCCTTTTGCAGCCATCATTTTGAGCGGTTTGGGAGCTTCCGGGGCAAGCGGCTTGCGCGCCATCATCGGAATATCGTCCATCGGAAGCGGCATGAGCTTTAAGGATTCCAGCATATTTCCTTCCTTGAAAAAGCGTTGACGAAAATAATGCGTTCAAGCATTCACGGCACCGCGTAATATGATACTATATCTGCCGGTGATAAGCATTTTTTTTAACACCTGCCCCCAACAGACGCGCAAAAGTCTGCCCCACTCTCTCAAGGTATTCTCATGGCCACCCAAGATGTCCCCGTCAAAGCCGAGCGCAAACACCGCATTGTAGCCTGCCTGGCGATCTCCGCACTCGCCATCGGCCTGTATTTTGTCCCATTCGGCTGGTACGCGCTGTACCCGTTCATGCTCGTGTACACGTTCATCCACGAGATGGGTCACGGCATCGCGGCCATCCTCACAGGCGGCGATTTTCTCAAGTTCGAGATGTGGATAGACGGCTCGGGCATGGCGACGAGCCTGCCCGCCGAAGGCGCCGGCCGATTATCGCATGCATTCGTGGCGTTCGGAGGGCTCATCGCGCCGGCGATCATGGCGGCGATCTGCCTCGCGCTCGGCCGCAGCGGCAAAGCGTCGCGCATCGGCCTCTATGTATTCACGGGCATCTGCGCCCTCTCGCTGATCCTCGTCGTGCGCCCGATCCTCTTCGGCTTTGGCTTCTGGTTCGTCCTCGCGTGCGGCCTGGCCTCCTTCGCACTCGCCAAATTCCCCAAATCGAACCGCGTCCCGCAGTATTCGATGCTTTTCCTGGCGATCACGCTTCTGACGGCGGTCTTTTCGCGCGGCGATTATCTGTTCACGCCGACGGCACAGACGGCGATCGGCGTGTCGCCAAGCGATGTCGGCCAGATTGCCGAAAACCTGTTCCTGCCGTACTGGTTCTGGGGCGGCCTGATCGCGCTCCTGTCGGTGGCGATCCTCGTCATCGGCGTGCGCAGCTTCTTCATGGCAGATACGGACACGCCGCCTCAAAAGCAGCTCCCTCCCGAATAATCGCAGCGCACGGGGTCACGGCGTATTTTTCAACGGGATCACGACACGCCTGTGATGTCTGAGACGCGCCATTTTACAGGCTGCGGCGCTACCGGCAGAGCCGGTACGCGCCGCCTGGGTCG
>JAFZFY010000023.1 GCA_017555665.1 Pseudomonadota bacterium
CGTCAGGGATAGCGACGGCCATGACATAAAATATTATTTTTTTTTTAAATCGGCCGCTATTTCATACGCGGCCGCAGCCGTCCTATCCGCTTCGCGAATACGGCCGGCTGATGCATTGTATATCTTGACGTGCCATTCACATATAAGCTATAATTAAAGGGTCGTGTTTCTATATCATCCTTATATAAGGAGTTATCTATGAATCATAATCGTCTGCATGATATCGTTTTGGCAGTTGCATGCTGTATGGCATTTTCAGCCTGTGAAGAAGCAGCCGCCCCCGGTCTCGACGGCGCATCGGCATTCTCGCTCAATCAGCAGGCCATCCTCTATGGTACCATTGATGAAGGCGACAAGGCAGTCGTCGGCATCTTTGATACAACCAAAGTAGAAAATGGAAAATATTTTGGAAATATATCATGCACAGGCACACTGATTCATCCGAGCTGGGTGCTCACCGCCGGACATTGTGTTGCCGACAATGCCGAACCGACCGCGACAGCCAAAGCTAATAATAAAGACAAAATGATATTTATCGGCACGAAAAATGGTAGCGGCACGGTCTATCATATCGCCGGTGCAGATCAGATCTACTGGCCCTCTCAATATTCAGATGCCATCAATAAAGGCTATGATATCGCGCTCATCAAACTCAAAACCCCCATGAGCGGCCTGGTCGCCTCCCCGATTCTGCCACATCCCAAATGGCTTCCCATCACTACGGCGAAACTCCCCGCCCAAATGAAGGTCGTCGGCTTTGGATATGATGAAAACGGCGTCTCGCAGACCAAAAAGCAGATCACACGAAACATGACCTTCTACTGCGGATCCGCAAATCCCGGTGACTCCAAATCCGGCTGTTTCGTCGGAAATCATCATGTCAAAGGCTGTCACCCCAATACCTATTATTGCAACTCTCAAGGCGAATTCGACCGCTCCTGGGATGTCACGATCAATTACGGCACTTTCTATAATACACGCATCGAGGGCGGTCAGTGCAACGGCGATTCCGGCGGCCCCTCGCTCTATACCATGGGCGGTATTCAATATGTTTCCGCAGTCACGAGCTGGGGCGACTCCCCATGCCGTTCCTACTCTGTCAATACTGCCGTTCAGGATTATTATGATTGGATCATAAGCATCGCCCCCGAAGTCGCAAAACAATATCATGAAGTCTGTGATAACGGCATGGACGATGACGGCAACGGGAAAACCGATTATGAAGATCCTGCTTGTATATATTGCGGAAATAATATCGTCAATGTCGGCGAAGATTGTGACGGCTCGCATTTCAGCGGCGACAGGACTTCTTGCGATGCCTGGGATAGCAATAAATATTCTGGTGGAAAAGTCACTTGCAATAAAGATTGCACCATCAATTATAGCGCCTGCCAAGCTATAGAATATTGCGGCGATGGCAAACTGAGCGAAGGCGAAGATTGCGACGGTTCTTTGTATATAAATGATTATAAATCATGCGCAGATTATGATAATTTCTATACAACAGGAAGCCTCAAATGTACAAAAGATTGCAAGATCGATGTCAGCGCATGCAAATCCGAAGCGCGATGCGGCGACGGCACCGTAAACGGCACGGAAGTCTGTGATGGCACCAAGTTCTATCACAACCGCACAGCCTGCAACACGATCTTCCCCGATCTCTATGCATCCGGCAAAGTCACTTGCAATAACAAATGCGAATATGACACCTCCGCTTGCGTCGCCTGGTGCGGCAACGGCTCGCTCAATAAAGTCGTCGGCGAAGTCTGCGACGGCGAGAAATTTGGCGGTGAAACCTGTGAAACCCTTGTCGGCCCCGGCTCAAAAGGCACGCTCAAATGCGTCAACCAGTGCGCGGCCATCGACACATCCGGATGCTCCAAACCCGCCAAATGCGGCGATGGCGCAATCAATGGCGACGAAGAATGCGACGGCACACAGTTCCTCGGCGGCAAAACACTCTGCGCAGAATGGGATGCCACCTATGCCAAAGGCAAAGTCTCATGCAACGCAAATTGCACGATCAATTACGCCCTCTGCGAAACCGGACCCACTTGCGGAAATGGAAAGGTCGATGACGGCGAAGTCTGCGACGGCTCAAAATTCTCCGGCAACAAAACAGCATGCAACACACTTTTCCCTGACAAATATTCAGCAGGCAAAGTCACTTGCACCAATTCCTGCGAATACGATACTTCGGCCTGTGTCGCCTGGTGCGGCAACGGCTCTGTCAACGGCAAAGTCGGGGAAGTCTGCGATCACGGCGCAAACGAAGACAAGTTCACGACAAGCACAAACACTTGCGAAAAAGTCGTCGGCAAAGGCTCCACCGGTACGCTTCTCTGCTCCGATGACTGCAAGACCATCATCACTGCAGGCTGCTCTGAACCCGCGTACTGCGGCGATCATATCGTCAACAATTCCGAGCAGTGCGATGGCGAAAACTTCATGGGGAACAAGACCGCTTGCGCCGCATGGGATAGCAAATACGCCTCAGGCGATGTCAAATGCACCAAAGGATGCGGGCTCGATTTCAGCAATTGCATGCTCGCGCCGGTCTGCGGCGACAGAAAACTCGATCAAACTGAGCTCTGCGACACCACGACTTTCAAAGACAACAAGACGCTTTGCAGCAGCTGGGACAGCAAATATGCCTCAGGCCGTGTCGCATGCACTAAAGACTGCAAAATCGACTACAGCGCGTGTCAGGAAACCGTGATCGTGCCCGATGAAATCTGCGACAACAAAATAGACGATAACGGCAACGGCAAGATCGACTGCGATGATCCCGATTGTGTCACGGATGAGATATGCAAACCCAAGGCAGTATGCGGCAACGGCATCGTCGATGGCGAGGAAGAATGCGACAAATCCGCGTTCATGCTCGATGAAACGCGATGCAGCGAATGGATGCTCGTCTTCAAATCCGGAACAGTCACCTGCAACGACGACTGCACGGTCAATTTCGACACATGTTCCACCACGGTCGCTGAAATCTGCGATAACAAACTCGACGATAACGGCAACGGCCGAACCGACTGCGACGATTATGAATGCGTGAACTTCCCCGCATGCCAAGCCGCAATCGATCCCGCACCGGAAGATCCCGTGCCCACAACGCCCACGCAGCCAGATCCCGTCACTCCTGACCCAGCCACGCCAGATCCAGATACTGACACGCCAGATCCCGTCACTCCTGACCCGGTCACACCAGATCCTATTCCCCCTGCCCCCATTCAGCCTGCCAAATCATCCGACGATTCCGACTGTTCATCGACCCCGCTCTCGCCTGCAAACAGCCCACTTGCGGCATTGTTCCTGGGCATTCTCGGTCTCGGCATCCTGCGAAGGCACAGACACCAGAAAATTTAATATATATTAGCTTCAAAGGCCGCATATCATTATGCGGCTTTTTTCTTGTCCTAATACTGCATTGGGACAACAATATAGAGGCAATCAGAGCAACGCCAAAACCATCCCTATCGTGTTCATTAACAACAATAAAAGCCGCCCCCAAGCATCACACAGACAATAAAAAAGCCGCATTCATGCGGCTTTTTTATTGTCAACAAGAGATCAGCGATCTCCATTGAACGGCGATTTCTTGATATTGCCATCCTTTGCAAGCGGATAGGTCTTCTCAAATCGCAGAAAACCCCTACCATAGACATCGTTGCGCATTCTGTTTGTCACAGCCATGCGTGTTGCATATTTATAAGCCCCGACCGCATACATATATTGTACCTCGCACCATGTCGCCATGCCCTCCAGACGCTCCTGGCGTTCATTCGTGCCTAAGGCATCGAGTGCTGACATATCCCAGTTGTTATACTGCCAGATATGTGTCAGTTCATGAGCGATTGTCGCCATCGCTGACTCCATCGGGGATGACTTTTCAATATATATGCTGTGTTCCACGTGATCATCACACGTTTCTTTGCGAGCAAACCCGACCGCACGCGCATCAAATCCCGGTGTCGGAACAAATGCCGACCCCGTCTCTTCAGCGATCTCCTCTGCTGTCGTCAGATGAATATGAATCCGCACATCAATTTTGACACGATAGATACGCTCATATTGTTTTTTTACAACACGGAAGAGCTTTCGGAATTCACCCAATGATTCGATCGCAGTCTTGGTACAATGCGCACACTGTTCACGGCCGTCATTCAAAGTCCTGTACTTGCCTTCTGACAGCTCCTTGCCGCAAAAATCGCAGTAGTGCGTGTCGGGCTTTGTAGGATCATATTCGTACTGATTGGCCGCATATTTTCGGATATGTGTGAGCTGATTCTCATCAAACCCAAATGCAGACAGGTAAGCAACAGTTCTTTCAGTCTCCAGACAGATATCAAAATCATCAAAACCGAATTTAAGGAAACAATGTTTTTGATATTCAGTCTCTGGCAGTTCTGAATTGTTATCCTCTTCTTCAGGTTCTTCCTCTGGAAGTTCATCATCGGGAAGATCATCATTATGCGTGACCTCATCGACCTCGGAATCTTGATGCGCTTTTGATCCAAAGATAGACATGAACCAAGCCTTGATACGCTCCCAGAGGGTCTTTTTCTCGCTCTCCTCCGCATCCGAAGCCATATCTTCATCGTCCCCTTCTGCCTCAGAATTGTCTTTATTCTGATCGCTCTGCAAATCCCCAAATGGCACCGATTCGACCATTTTTTCACCGTGCCAGAGCAGCAGTTCTGTAATAATCTCAAAATATCTCTTGAGGTTGCGTTCAATCGACACCACAAGCCCCATGTCGATCTCACTGTCTTCAAGAATATAGATGCAGTCCGAATCACATTCCCCCGAAAGGTCAAACAGCAACGGTTTAAGTCGTGGCGAGCTGATCTCAGTGAGCGGCATCACTGCAGAAATGAACTGATGCGCATCCGGGTATGTCGTGCGGAAAATCTCATTGAGCAATATACAAATCGTATATCGGCTCTCATTTGTAACCTTAGGCAGACGAATCCTGAGTGCGCTCTTATTGATATAATTGCGTTCAGGAATACCACTGACCAACACCTCTTTTGCCTGTTTCAGATCGTGATAATCTTTAAGCTCGAGATATCCCTGTGTCGTCACGCAGAAATCTGCAAAACCGCGTGTAAACTCAAGCCCTGATACAGACCGTGTGCTGCCCATCGTCTCCTCGGGAACAAACCCAGAAAGCGCAATATTCCGCAGCTGCCTGTAATAAATACGCCCATTGATATGATCTGCTGCACGTCGAATGATGACACCATTCTGATGCGATATGCGCAGCACTTCATAATATTTGCCATCCATGCTGACAAACTGCCCGGGCAGATATGTCTGAAATACATGACCATAGAGTTTTGCACCGATATAATGCGTGGCATCGAGTTCGTCTTCTGCCAAAAAGTAGGCAGTTTTCAATGTCTGCGCATACGTGGCAAGCGAGTTGTCTTCCTGAATCTCAAAAGACCGCACGGTTCTGCGCGTCAAGCCATCCGGATTAGCTTCCTCAGCAAAGTGAACCGCAAGCGTCGTGTCATTCGAGCGGCAATGCCGCTTGATCAACATCTGAAGCGTGGTATATACATCTTCACTCTGAATGCCGCACAACATCAATTCGCGTGAGATTATTTCCTCACGCACGGGCGCATTAGCCATCATCATGATGAGCTTTAATGTCGAATTGCGCTCAGTCCTTGCAAAATCAGGCACAAGCGTGGGAAGCGCCTTGGCATCTTCTGCAAATAATTTAAGATTGTCCAACATATAATCGCGAAGCAGATAAGATTCGCAAAGCACATTGAATATGCTGACATTCTTGGAACGCGATTTAAAGACTCGCCCGATTTCAAACAGATTCTGGAACTCATCTTCAAGCGTCAGATACAGATCCTGCGCCTTTGTCTGGCTCCAAAGATTTGTTTCGACGACAAAGTTTTCATTAAATGCCGCCTGCGTTGCCGATAGGCCTGAAAATTCGCACAGCTGCTGATAATACTGACCATCGATCCATTTGATATCCCGGACCGGAAACTTGTCACTGCTGATCCATTTGACAGGACGAATCCCGTAATGACACGCATATATGCCGAGTTCCGTACCAAATCCCAGGTCGCGCGACACGGTCGGCAATATGCGATGCTGCCCCTCAAGTGGGTACGAATACCAAAATACCTGAAGCATAAACCCGCTGCCAGACTGCGTTGCCATGACTTCGGTCAGATC
>JAFZFY010000233.1 GCA_017555665.1 Pseudomonadota bacterium
GCCTTCTTTACCAAAAAAAGCAAAAATATGACGATATCGCGGAAATTAAGTATTCATGCGGGTTTGCGCGTGTATTTTCGGATCACGCCGCAAGGCGCGATCCGAAAATAGCGCGCAAAAAAGAGGCCGTATCGCGCAGCGATAGGCCGATGCGCTGGGCGTATCTGCGGCTGCACAGCCGCAGATAGCCTGCGCCCTAAAAAACTCGCTTTATGCGGTTTGGCGAGTTATGGTGCGGTTGGGCGTGAGGGGCTTTTGCGCAGAAGGAGACCAGACATGGAAGAACGATATTTTCCGATCGGAATTCAGACATTCGAGGAGATCCGCAGGCTGAATGCTATTTATGTGGACAAGACGCATTTGGTTTACAGTCTGGCGAATTCGGGGAAGTATTACTTCCTTTCGCGGCCCCGGCGGTTTGGGAAATCGCTGCTCATTTCGACGTTCAAGTCGTATTTCGAGGGGCGCAAAGACCTGTTCGAGGGGCTGGCGGTGGAAGCGCTTGAGAAAACGTGGCAGGCGTTTCCTGTGCTGCGGTTTGACTTGAGCCGTGTACGCATTAATGATGTGCAGAGTGTTCATGCTTTGCTGGACAGCCTGCTGTCGCAATATGAAAAACACTACGGCATATTGCCGGGGGATGATTATGCGGTTCGCTTGCACAATCTGATCGTGACGGCAAAGGCGCAGACAGGTCAAAATGTCGTGCTTCTCATCGACGAATATGATGCGCCGCTTCTGGACACCATGCACGACACAGAACTTTTTGTGAAAGTGCGTCTGCAGCTTCGCAATTTTTTTAGCCCTCTTAAGGCAGCAGATGCTGATCTGCGGTTCGTATTTATTACAGGGATATCCAAATTCAGCCAGTTGAGTATATTTAGTGAACTGAATAATCTGACGACGATTACGATGGAAAATGAATATGCGGCGATATGCGGCTTTACGAAAGAAGAAATCGTGAACCAGATGGGCACGGAAATTAAAAAACTCGCAGATTCGCTTGGCATAAAGGAAACTACGGCATTAGCTCGGTTGAGAAGAAAGTATGACGGTTATCATTTTTCACCCAAATCGCCGGATATATATAATCCGTTGAGCATGTTGAAATGTTTGAGGGAAAAAGAGTTTAGAAACTACTGGTATGAGACGGGAACGCCGACGCATCTCACGGAAATGATCAGCAAATATTCGTTGCTTCCCGAAGAACTTGAAGGTTTTGTTGTCGGCGAAATGGATTTTAATGTTGCGTTCGAGAATGCAGAGACACCGATCCCCATGCTGTATCAGAGCGGCTATTTGACAATTAAGTCATCACGCAGAAATATTTATGTGCTTGGATTTCCAAACGAAGAAGTCCGCGTGAGCTTTATCAAGGGACTTGCTCCATATTATACGGGCATGACGCAGACGCATAATAATTCTTTTTTGATTAAGCTGATCGTTGCGTTAGATGACGGTGATGTCGATGCGGCACTTGTTCAACTCAGATCATTTTATAGCTCGATTCCATATAATGCCGAAAAGCAGGATGAAAATCATTATAAGACGATATTCTATTTAATTTTTACGCTTGCTACGGATTATGCGGTGCGCACGGAACAATGCAGTGCTGCAGGGCGCTGTGATGCGCTGATTGAAACTGAAGATACGGTTTATTTATTTGAATTTAAATTGGATGGCACCGCAGAAGAGGCTTTGCTGCAGATTGATGACAAGGGCTATGCCATCCAGTACGAATCCGGGGATAAAAAGATTGTCAAAGTGGGCGTGAATTTCGATAAAGAAAGACGGACCATTGAACGGTGGGTGGTTGGGGAATAGCCCGTTTCACGCTACAAAAACACTCGCTTTATGCGGTTTGGCGAGTTATGGTGCGGTGGGCGTGAGGGGCTTTTGCGCAGAAGGAGACCAGGTATGCAGGAACGATATTTTCCAATCGGAATTCAGACATTTGAGGAGATCCGCAGGCTGAATGCCATTTATGTGGATAAGACGCACCTGATTTACAGTCTGGCGAATTCGGGGAAGTATTACTTCCTTTCGCGGCCCCGGCGGTTTGGGAAGTCGCTGCTCATTTCGACGTTCAAGTCGTATTTTGAGGGGCGCAAGGACCTGTTCGAGGGGCTGGCGGTGGATGCGCTCGAAAAAACGTGGCAGGCGTTTCCTGTGCTGCGGTTTGACTTGAGCCGGGTACGCATTAATGATGTGCAGAGTGTTCATGCTTTGCTGGACAGCTTGTTGTCGCAATATGAAAAACACTACGGCGTATTGCCGGGGGATGATTATGCGGTTCGCTTGTACAATCTGATCGTGACGGCAAAGGCGCAGACAGGTCAAAATGTCGTGCTTCTCATCGACGAATATGATGCGCCGCTTCTGGACACCATGCACGACAAAGAACTTTTTGTGAAAGTGCGTCTGCAGCTTCGCAATTTTTTTAGCCCTCTTAAGGAAGCAGATGCTGATCTGCGGTTCGTGTTTATTACAGGGATATCCAAATTCAGCCAATTGAATATATTTAGTGAACTGAATAATCTGACGACGATCACGATGGAAAATGAATATGCGGCGATATGCGGTTTTACAAAAGAAGAAATCGTGAACCAGATGGGGCCTGAAATCAAAAACCTCGCAGATGCACTTGGTATAAAGGAAACTACGGCATTAGCGCGGTTAAGAAGAAAATATGATGGCTATCATTTTTCACCCAAATCGCCGGATATATATAATCCGCTGAGCATGTTGAAATGTTTGAGGGAAAAAGAGTTTAGAAATTATTGGTATGAGACGGGAACGCCGACGCATCTTACGGAAATGATAAGCAAATATTCGCTGCTTCCCGAAGAGCTTGAAGGCTTTGTTGTGGGCGAAATGGATTTTAATGTTGCGTTCGAGAATGCAGAGACGCCGATCCCCATGCTGTATCAGAGCGGCTATCTGACGATAAAGCAGTTTGATGGCTATGATTATACGCTGGGATTTCCAAACGAAGAAGTGCGCGTGAGCTTTATCAAGGGGCTTGCGCCCTATTATACAAAGAAAACGGCGACTGAGAATAATTCTGTCATACAACGGGCGCTCCGCGCCGTTCGGCATCATGATCTTGATACGGCATTATCGATTTTGCGGTCTTTTTATAGTTCTATTCCATATAATGCCGAAAAGCAGGATGAGAATCATTATAAGACGATATTCTATTTAATTTTTACGCTTGCTACGGATTATGCGGTGCGCACGGAACAATGCAGTGCTGCAGGGCGTTGTGATGCACTGATTGAAACTGAGGATACGGTTTATTTGTTTGAATTCAAGCTGGATGGCACCGCAGAGGAAGCATTGCAACAGATTGATGACAAGGGCTATGCCATCCAGTACGAAGCCGGGGATAAGAAGATTGTCAAAGTGGGCGTGAATTTCGATAAAGAAAGACGGACCATTGAGCGGTGGGTGGTTGGGGAATAGTGTGTATCTATGCCAGACCTCGCGCGCCGCTTCTGCAGGGAAGTGTAGTCGCGCTCAGGCATATGGGCTGTACTTTGCATTTTCTGGCATTTCTGATAAAATCGCTCCGCATTTTTAAGCCCTAAACAGGGCGGGAGCGCACAGGAAAGGTATGGCAAAACTTTATTTCAGATATGGCGCGATGGGCAGCGCAAAGACGATGAATCTGCTGGCGGTCGCGCACAATTATGAGCAGCAGGGCAAGCGCGTGGTGCTGATCAAGCCGGCGCTTGACGACCGGTTTGGCGCGGGGATCATCCAGTCGCGCGTAGGTTTGGGGCGCGAGGCGGATATCTGCGTGCATGCGGATACGTCGCTGAACTATGAGGATTTTCGCGGCGCGGACTGCGTGCTCGTCGATGAATGTCAGTTTCTGAGCGAGTATCTCGTGCATCAACTGCGGAACATCACGGTGGATCTGAACATCCCGGTGATCTGTTACGGCCTTCGCACGAATTTCAAGACGCGGCTGTTCGAGGGCTCGAAACGCCTGATGGAGCTTGCGGATGCGATCGAGGAAGTGAAGACGACATGCGCGTTCTGCAACCGCAAGGCGGTCTATAACATCAAGCTTCGCAGCGGCAGCGCCTGCGCGACTGGCGACGAGATCGAGCTCGGCACTGAGGAGCTGTATCAGCCGACGTGCTGCCAGTGCTTCGAGGCGCGCATCGGCGCGCAGAACCCCCTTCGCGATGCGGATCGCCGGGTCGAGCTCTGGCTGGTGCGTCATGGCGAGACGAATGAGAACGCGAACGGCATCCTGTCGGGGCATATCGAGGCGGAGCTTTCGCCGCGCGGCATCGAGCAGGCGTGCGCGCTCAAACCGAAGCTGTGCGACATCCATTTCGACCGCGTGTTTGCGTCGAGCCTCAAGCGCGCGATGGACACGGCGCATCATGCCGGCCAACATCCGGAGCCCGTCGATGCGCTTCGCGAGTTCTGCTTTGGCGATTATGACGGCCGCCCGATCCGCGAGCTCCCGAAGGACTGGGTCGATGCGCTCTACACGTTCACGACGGATTTCGACACGCCGAATGGCGAGAACATCGCGATGGTGAATGCGCGCGTGACGGCGTTCCTGAACGGACTCGTCCCGGGGCGCTACCTGATCTTCGCGCATGGCGGCGTGATCCGGACGATCGCGCGTAACCTCGGCGCGGACCGCTTTATCCAGAACGGCACGGCTCTGATCGTCGATTGGACGCACCGCTATATCATGGGTACGGTGGAGTGATTTTTTGTGCGCCGGCTATGGCGTAGCCATACGCCGGCGTTTGGGCGTCGCTATGCCTGCGGCATACGCGACGCCGAATGACGTTCCACGGTATGCGTCGCGCCAGATACGTTCCAGGGAACGTATTTGCAGGTTGCTTTGCTTGGGCAGGTGGTCGTCAAAAGGCTGTTTCTATATAGACAGCGGGAGGATCGGTGATGTTTGAAGCGTTGTTTGAAAGCATCGAAAGGCATAAGGCCGCGCTGGATAACTGCCGTCCCTTGACGGAGGGAGAGGTCGCCCGGCTGCGGGATGCTTTTTTGACTGAGTATACTTACAATTCCAATGCTATTGAAGGCAATACTCTGACGCTTCGCGAAACCGCGCTTGTATTGAACGGGATGACCATTGATAAAAAGCCGCTCAAGGATCATCTCGAAGCTGTGGGGCACAGGGATGCCTATCAGTATATCGAAATGATTAGCGCGCAGAAAGTGCCCATGGACAAGCGCGTCATTAAGGAGGTTCATTCTCTCGTTTTGATGGACAGACCGATGGATCGCGGGGTGTTTCGCAGGATACCGGTGCAGATTATGGGGGCATACGTCGTACCGGCCGATCCATGGGATATTGAGCCGAAACTGGATGCGTTGCTGGAACGCAACATGAAAGAATATTCAGCGATGCCTGTTGTGGAACGCATTTCAAGGTTTCATCTTGAATTTGAAGGGATTCACCCATTTATCGACGGCAATGGCAGAACTGGACGTTTATTGATGAACCTGGATCTGATTCAACACGGTTATCCGCCGATTGATGTAAAATATACAGATAGAAAAGAATATTACGATGCATTCGATAATTTTTATCGCGATGATGACATTGGCGGCATGATATCGTTGATTGGTAGCTATCTGTTGAATCGTTTGCAGATGTATTGCAACATTTTGGAAATGGATGGTGCTAATCTATAAAAATATTACCCCAAAATAATAAAGTCTTCGCTTGGGATAAATTTAGATCTGTGTTTTCGCGGGCGATATGCGGTGGCCTTGCACGCTTTCAGAGTGCAGATTTGGGGGGCAATTCTGTTTCCCGGGGTTACGCGCTTTGCGCTCCTCCGGGCTGTACGCTGTCGCTCTTTCAGAGCGATGGATATGCAATCGGATGAGGCATATCACGACGGTTTGTTGTCGGATGGCTCGGTGTCTGGCTGGGGCGTTTTCGCGCGGTTTTTGGGGAGCAGGCCGATGGCGACGGCTGCCGCGATGATGACGGCGCATCCGATGAGGCTTTGCGCGCTGGGCAGTTCACCCCAGATGAAGTAACTGAGCACGAGGCTGAAAATCGTTGAGGTATAGATGAACGGCGCGACGATTGTGGCCGGGCCGTATCTGTAGGCGCGCGTCATGAGCTGTTGGCCGACAAGGCATGTCGCGCCTGCGCCGATCAATCCAATAAAGTTGGGCAGCGTTGGCATCTGCCAGGGGATGAACGGTATCGAGAAGAGCGGGAGCAGCGCGCTCATCCCCATGAACCAGAGCACGATCGTGTCGGAGGTCTCCGTGGCTTGTAGCTTTTTGATGAACGTGTAAGCGATCGCTGAGAGAACAGCCGAGAGGACTGCGACGAGTGCGGTACTGTTGATGGATGAAAGATCGGGGGACACGATGAGCGTCATGCCAAAGAACGCGACGAGTATCGTCGCATAGATCCACCACCCGAAGCGTTCGCGCAGGAAAAGCGCGGCACAGAGGCAGACGAATATTGGCGAGGTCTGATTGAGACCGTTCGCGAGCCCGAGCTCCATGTGATAGATGGCCCAGACATAGAGGATCGATGCGAGCGATCCGAAAAAACCTCGGAAGAAGAGGAACTTTTTATTCTTGCCGAGGGGGATGGGCTTGATCTTTGTGCCCATGAGCGTGAGCAGGATGACGAGACCGACGACACCTCGGAAAAAAGCTGTCTCAAGTTCGGGAAGGCCAGTGCCGAAAGCGCGGATCATGGCGGAACTGAGGCCGATGACCAGCCCGGCGGAAATCATGAACGCGAGCGCTTTGGGGATATTTGTGGAAGGCTTGGCTTCTGGCGTTGAATCGAGAATATGGATATGTGGCATGATTAAATGCGGAATGCGGAATGCGGAATGCGGAATGCGGAATGCGGAATTTAATTCGTCATTCGGAATGCCAAAAATAATGGCGGCCGCGTATGGCGATGAGCCATAGCGAGCCGCCTGCGAGCCGTATGCAGTGCCGCGAAGCGGCACAAATAGGCGAGCTTACTTGCCGATGCAGAAGTGTGAGAAGATCTCGTTGAGGATATCTTCGGAAGCGAGTTCGCCGGTGATGAGCGCGAGGTTTTGCGCGGCTTCGTGGAGGTCTGCGGCGATGCATTCGGCGGGGAGTCTGCTGTCGAGCGCGTCGAGTGCGCGGCGGATGGCGGCGTCGGCTTGGTCGATGTGCGTGATGTGGCGCTGCGAGGTGATGAGCGTGACGTTTTCGACTTGCGCGGCCATGCGTTTCGCGGCTTGGACGAGGTCGTTTTCGAATGCATCGAGACCGGGGCATATATCGACGGTGGAGATGTCGCGCATCTCCAGGCGCAGTGGGGTGAGGAAGTCTTTGAGGGGGGCGGGTATCGGTGCCGGAGGCAGGTCGGATTTTGTGCGCAGGACGAGGAACCGGCCGGTGCTGGCGAGTGTGGCGAGGCTGTCGCCGAGTAATTTGTGGAGTTCCGGGAGCAGCGAGGTGTCGGGATCGGTGCCGTCGATGAGGAGGACGATGATGTCTGCGGTGCGGATCTGCTGTTGCGCGCGCTGGACGCCGATGACTTCGATGGGATTATCGGACTGCGTGATGCCGGCGGTGTCGATGAGGCAGAAAGACTCGTTCTGGAGGGTGACGCTGGCTTCGATGGTGTCGGTGGTCGTGCCGGCGATGTCGGTGACGATGGCGCGGTCATGGCCAAGGAGCCTGTTGAAGAGGCTTGATTTTCCGGCATTTGGGCGGCCGATAAAGACGGTTCGCATGCCGCCGGCGCGGTACTGTTCGTGGGCGCGTTTCATGCGCTTGAACTGGTCGAGGAGCGCGTGTGCGGTGTCGCGGATTTGCTGTTCGGGGAGCGGTGCGAGTTCTTCTTCGGCAGAGAAGTCGATGGTGGCTTCGATGGCGCAGAGGAGGTGCATGAGAGAGGCGCGCATTTTTTGTACGGAGCCAGAGACGGAGCCGGAGAGCTGTCGTTGGGCTTCCGCGAGCTGTCGCGCGTTCTGCGCATGGATGACATCCATGATGGCCTCAGCTTGCGACAGGTCGATTTTCCCGTTGAGAAATGCGCGTTTGGAGAACTCGCCTGGTTCGGCGGGGGTTGCGCCGGCGG
The DNA here is from genome assembly GCA_017555665.1 of Pseudomonadota bacterium. Taxonomy (GTDB): domain Bacteria; phylum Myxococcota_A; class Bradymonadia; order UBA4248; family UBA4248; genus UBA4248. The sequence goes on from JAFZFY010000233.1 coordinate 8,099, forward strand.
CGCAGAGCGTCGCGAGTATGCGGGAGAGGTTGACGAGACCGCCGTGGGCGTAGATTTCGACGGAATCTTCGCCGGTGAAGCTGTGCGGCGCTTTGAAATAGCAGACAAGTGCGTCGTCGAGTTTTTGCTGACCGTCAAAGAGCGTGCGCATGTGCATTTTGCGCGGCGTGAGCGGTTTGCCAAGGGCGAGTTTGCTGAGTATAGCGAGCGAATCGGGGCCGCTCATGCGAATCACGCCGATGGCGGCAGGCATCTGGCCGGAGGATATCGCGGCGATGGTCGTTTTGAATGTCGTGTTCAATTGAGGTTGTCCGGTTTTGGGGCGGTATGGATATTGGGATGAATCTCAAGATTCCGATAAAAGCTGAAGAGCTCCGGGAGATTCTTGAATGCCTGGGTGCGTGCGTCTTCGTCGAGGAACCGTGCATCCAGGACGATATCGAAAGGACCGTCCAACAGGTGATTTTGCTGAAGATTGTGCAGGCTTTGTTCAGATCTTTCAGCCGCCGTGAGATCGATATAGATGCCGGCAGGTCTGAGCGTGTCAGGCGCGTTTATTAATGCGCCCGGGGTGCCTGTGTTCTGGCAGAGGCATGCGTGATAGCCTGGGTCTGTGGGAAAACGCGGTGGCTTGTGTGCGGCAGGGCCGTCCGAGACGATCTCGCATGGCATGAGAGCCGTGAGGTCTATATTTTTTGCGGTTTCTGCGAAAGAAAAACGGACATACACGGCAGGGATGTCGCCTTTATCGATGCATGCGAATGTGAGGGTTTCTGCGGGATAGGAGAGCGGGCATTGGAGGGCAGAGGTCGCGAAGGGAAGCTTGACTGGGAGGCATTTGCCTGAGCCTGAGAGGTTGGAACGCACGGAACCGCAGTCGATGCGCGTGACATCGATAAATTTGTAATCGCGAGCGATATCGATTTCATCCCATGCGAAGTCGTCGGGTTTGAGGTCTTTGGGCTCGTGTGGGGGATCTTCGGGGGTGAGAAGCATGCATCCGGTCAGCAGAAGTGACGATATGAGGCTGCCGAAGAGAAGCGTTTTCATTTCAGAGGTGCCCAGCTGCACATTCGGTGTAATGATGCGGCAGGCAGTGTGCCATGTATAGCTTTGCGCCGACGGCATCAATTTTTATCGTTTGGGCGGAGGCAGCGATCGCGCCGCTCTCGCCTGTCTTCATGGCGTGCACCGTGCCGTCGATGGTGAGCTCAGCGTGTCCTTGCATGACCGATATGAACGTGAGCTCGCCGGGGAGATCGTCTTCCCAGATGCCGGAGCCGGTGAGAACTCTGGCGATGAGGCATGGCCTTTGTGAAAATTCGGCAACGCGGAGGTGGCCGTTATCTAGGAGGATATTCGGCAGGATGCGGCAGCGTTTTTCGAGTTCCTCGCCACGGGGCGCGTCGAAATCTATGAAGCGTAGCGATTCATCGATGTGAAGGGGTCTCGGCTTGCCCGTTTCCGTGAGATTGCCGTGTTCATCGTAGAGCCTGTTCCAGTCGTGAAGCCTGTATGATACGGCGATCTTTCCGGGTTGCATGAGCTGCGGCTCAAGCGCGCAGATGCCTGCGCCAAGCGCGTGAATCGTGCAAGGCGGAATGATATAGAGCTCGCCGGCATGCACGGGCACGAAATGCAGGAGCTGCTTGATGCAGCATTTGGAACGCACGGCTTGGAGGAATTCAGACTTTGTGACACCCGGTTTGATGCCGAGAAAGATGCCCGCCTGCGGATCGTTTGCCAGGATTAGCCAGGATTCCCACTTGCCGCTGAGGTTGTTGGGCATATCGGCTGTTTCGATGGGCGGGTGAAGCTGCAGCGAGAGGTCGTATGCGGCATCGATATATTTGACGAGCAGGGGGGATTGTTTTCCCCAGGCTTCTCGATGCGCGTCGCTGAGCCATGTGTCATCTGCGTGGCGAAGGAAATCTGCAAAGGTGCCGTCGTAGACATCCGTGCAGTAGCTCGGAAGCTCGGCAGAGGTGGAGAATTCCCAGGATTCTCCGATATATGGCGGCAGATCTAGCCCCAATCCGGCTTTGAGCGCACGAGCGATACGTGTGCCTGCCCATGGCGTTCGGACATGGGCCGTGAAATTATCTGGACGGAATTTGAGGAATCGAAGGCCCATATTGATTAAGGCAGGAAATCGAGTCATGTCTGGCCTTGTGTGTCTCAAACTTAAGGCACATAAGGCTATAAAGCATAAAGCAAATCGCTGTATTGAGCAAAAGAAAACATCAAACGGACGTGCGGCGGTATGAGGGCGCACGGATGCATCGGTCACTGTGTCAGGCTCGTGACCTCAGATGTCACGGAGCGTGTCAGCGGCGGGATGTCTCCAGTTTTGAACGATGTTTGGCGGCTTCGTCAGAGAGCTTGTGATACCTGTATTTTTTGAGGAACTGGTCGAATTGTTCAAACGCTTCGTCATCGTCCCCGAGTTTTTCTGCGGCGAAGGCGCGGTAGAATCTGGCTTGCGCATCCATTTCGGGATTGAGGTCGGAGGGATTGATGAGCGCGAAGTATCGCCGTGCGCCTTCGAAGTCGCCGAGCTGGTAGAGCGACATCGCGAGGTAGTAATTGAGTCTTGGCGTGTAAGGCGTGTGCTCGTTATGCGAGAGGCTTTTGAAAAAGGCATCTCTTGCCTGTTCATAGTTCGAGGCCTTGAATAGCAGCAGCCCGGAGTCGAATGCATTTTGTGCGAGTTTTTGCTGTATCTCGTCGATCTTGGATTCGAGCAGGGCGATCTCGGCAGGATGCGTGGTCATCTGATCCCTGACTTCTGTGAATTTTTCGACGGCATCCACGAAGTTGCCGCTCTCAATCTGCTGATAGACTTCGAATGCGGCGGTGGAGCTTTTTCGCTCTTTTTCGAGTTCGGCTTCGAGGAAATTTCGTGCTTCGATGGCGCTGTTATAGGCTTCCTGTTTGAACTTGAATTCGCTGTTCTGGGCGCTCTGTTTGAGGTTGACGGCGGCAAAGATGCCGATCGCGGCAATGATGGCGATGACTGCGAACCCGAGGATCAGATTGAGGGCGTATCGCTTTTCATTCTGAATGTTTGTATTCTGCAGCCTGGAGAGCGTTTCGAGGCACTGTTTGTTCGTTTCCTGAACTTCGGTGAGTATATCCTGAAGTTTTTTGGTGTCTGGGGTCTGCGGCGTTTCGGGGTCTGCGGCCTTGGGGCGTGATGCTTTTCGCTTTGTCCTGGATGCGGAGAAATCTGTTTCGGCAGGCAGATCCGTGGCCAGGGAGAGCGATCTCGATTCAGTCGAGGTCGTTTTGACGGCCTCATTGCGCGAAGAGAGTCTTGAGAGCGGGGATTCGTCGTGCTTTTCTGGTTCGGCAGGTCTGAGCGAGATCTGAGGTTCGATGGCGATTTCAGAGGAATCGTTTGCATCCCCGATGTCGATGGAGTCGTCATGGTCGCCGCGTATCTTGAGCGTCGTGGGATCGAGTATGACATCGCCGAGCAGGTTTGCCGCCGGAGCGGTATCCGTTCTGACTGCGGGCAGATCCACAACACTGGCAGATGTGGATTTCTTGGATTTTCGCTTGAGCTTTCCGGGATGGATATTCTGTATGTCGTTCATGAGTCAGCCTGTGCAAAGGATGCTTTCTTGGAAGATGTGAAAGCGGCGGTCTTTTAACAATATAACACGAGGCTGACAACCATGGAGTCTTGAAAAGTGTCCGAAAGGTGCCTGTCTGGCGGATATCAGAGCTTGGCCGGATCCACAGTCGTCGGGCAGCGCTGAAGAAAACTGCATGCAGATGGCGCGAGACAGGCGTGGGCAGACGCGGCATTTGGAGGCATGGGATATCGCCCGGAGGCCGGGTATGGCATCGGGATTGCGCAGGTGCTGCGTTGTTTCGGCAGTAGAAATAGAGGCTTGATGGAAAATATAGGTGGGGATATTGACAAGAACGAGCAAAACGGCGTAAAAAGAAAATCTAACATGCCAGACAAAGGGTATCGGGTATCTGGTTTTTTTGACATATCGTGACAGGGATAAGTAAAGATGAGCATTCGTAAGGCAGGCGAAACAAACGTCGGCAGAAAACGTAATCACAATGAAGACAGTTTTCTTATTGTGCATGATCAACTTTTATATATCGTTGCTGACGGTATGGGCGGTCACGCGGCTGGCGAGGTCGCGAGTAAGATGGCTGTGGAGACGGTGTCTCAGTTTTTCAAAGACACGGCAGAGGATGATGAGATCACCTGGCCGTTCAAGATGGACCGTCAGAAAAAATATGAAGAGAATCGCCTTGTGACGGCAATCAAATATGCCAACCTTCGCATCTATGAGGAAGCTCTGGCGAATGCGAAGAAAAAAGGCATGGGCACGACGATCGTTGCCGTGAATTTCACCAAAGACGGCGTTTATATCGCGCATGTCGGCGACTCCCGAATCTATCGCTTCCGCAACGGCGAGCTCAAGCAGATGACGGAAGACCACTCCCTCCTCAATGACTACATCAAGATGAAAGTGTTGACGGAAGAAGAGATCAAGAACTTCCCGCACAAGAATGTTATCGTTCGCGCGCTTGGCATGAAAGATAACGTTCAGGTCGATATCAGCTTTGAAGTGCCTCAGGATAAAGATATCTATCTGCTTTGCTCCGACGGCCTTTCGGGTGAAGTTCCCGATGATCAGATGCAGGCGTTGCTCCGTGAGCACTGCAACGATCTTCAGGCAGCTGTTTCGGCACTCATTCAGCGCGCATGCGACAACGGCGGTAAAGATAATGTCACCTGCGTGCTTGCTCAGTATGTCGCAGATTGATAGGTGCTTTTAGACAGAGTAAATTAAAGACGCGAATCTTCGCGTCTTTTTTTTTGCCATGTCATGTTCGCCTGGAGATTGCCGTCCTTTGGGGCTGTCACGATACGGGGCTTTCACTGGCGTTGGATCGCGCATGGTTTGGAACTCGGCCGCGTGGTCACGTAAATCCGGCTATGCGGTAACGGAAAATGTCAAATTTTTGATGTTTTATAAATCATAAGCGTGATACAAAGCATATTATGGGCAATTGTCTGCTGTAGACTGCCTTACGTGTTTATTTGCATGGAGGATGCGATGAAAAAAGAGATTTCGGCGATTCTTGATAAGGTTTTGACAAAAGGCATGGCGATTATGGAGTCCGAACGCGCCCAGCAGGTGCTTGCATCTCCTCAGGCGCAGAAAGCCCTTGAACTCGGGATGAGCGCGCTTGGCGCGGTCCAGGGGGCATCGGAGGCAATTAAGGCCGGTATTGCAACAAAACTCGGTCTTGCCACTCAGAAAGAAGTGGATGAGCTTCGTGAAACGGTTGAAAGGCTTGAGGCTGAAAAGGCTGAACTCGCAGCGAATAAGGCTGAGGAAGCCGCTGAAGCGCCTGCGGATGCCGAATAATTAAGATTAAAGCGGGGGCACTGGATACGGTATGGAGTAGTTGAATGGCGTTTATGTCAAGGCGCTTGCAGATTGGTATCATCGTGTCTTTCTGTGTGATCCTTGTCGGGATCGCGGTGGCATGGTTCGTCGTGATCCCCAATGTGATCGACCGGAAAGTGTCGGCGGCTTTGGCGGTTGCCTCTGAAAAAACAGGTCGTCATGTCGAGGTATCAGAGATTCGCCTGACAGGGCTTTCCAGTGCCCATATATCCCGGATCACCGTGTCGGATGTCGGCGTGCCTGAACGGACAGGCCTGACAGTCGAAGATTTGAAAGTGTCATTGAGCGGCATGCCTGTGGGACAGTTTTCCATCTCGGAAATTGCTGTCGGGGAGCTCGGTATCAATCTTCGCCTGGATGAACATACGACCAATTTTGACGATATTCTGCAAAAACTTAAACCGAAAGCAAAGGTTTCATCTGGGGCGTCAGGGGCCGCGTCCTGGAAAAAGTATTTTTCGCCGTTTCCTGTGATATCCGTCAGCGAGGTGTCTATATCGATGCCTGCCATGCAATTGATGGAGAATGTTGAGCTGGGCGCAGTATCCGCATCATCTGTCAGCATTCGCGCTTCGGAAGAAAAGGGGCTTTATGAACTCGTCGGTGATGTGTCTGCCCTGATCGTGTCTAATGGCGAGCATCAGACGTATGAGTCGCATTTGAGCGGGTGGCTCTCGGGCGCGTCAGAGGGGGTGATATCGCTGAGCCAGCCGCGCGATGGCAATGGCAATGTCCCGTCTGTGTTCAGGCAGAACGGTACGATGCTTCGTTTTGACAACATGAGCTTCGTGTTTCCGGCGACTGTGGAGATCGCCGGCTTGGATGTCACCAGCGGTGAAAAGCCGCTGCTGTCTGTCCAGAAGTTTCGAGGCAGGCTGATGGCGTTTCCGCCTAAGAAGATCGGCGGCATTTATTTCAAAGAAGTCGAGCTGGTTGAGCCGGAAATCCATGATTACTTTCTGGATAACGGGTCTATGTTCCTGGGGCTGGTTTCGGAATTTGCAGATCTTCCCGCAAAGCTCCAGGACAAGGCGGCCCAGATGGCTCAGGATGCGGCTGCGGTCGCGCTTGAGGCCGGGCTCAAAGCCGCCATCGCGCAGGATCCGAATCCCGGGGATGCGATCGCGCGTGCCGTCGTCGAGGATGCGGTGCGGAAACATGAAGAGAGCGTCAAGAACCTGCGGGATTACTTTTTCACGCAACGCCTGTTCGTGACGAACGGGCGGTTTGTGCTCGAGGATCTTCGCGAGACGCCTTTCCTGAATGCCGAGATCGATCATTTCGATCTTGAGATCGGCTATCGGAATATCCGAAAGCTTTTGGATGTCGATCTCTCTATGGATCTCGTAGAGCCGCTTCGCTCGGAAGTGGCGTTGAGCGGTGTGTATCACGACGGCGCGGATCGCGTGAATGGCGTGTTCTCGATCCAGTCGCTCAGAGCTGGCGAGAAGTTCCGCATGGCGCAGAGCGGCTTGGAGCAGTATCAGGCTTCTCATCGTGATGTCGAGGCGGTTTATCGCTGGATCCCGAAAATGGATCTCAAAGATACGCGCATGGGTGCCAGAGTGGCATTTGATGCGGATCTGAAGCGTTCGCTTGTAAATCTCGACACGCAGTTCAAGGTTGAGCATTTGACATGGCAGGTCGATGCGCTCAGCCGCGAGCCCACGGTTTTGAACGGCGCGGTCTCGGCGCAGCTCACGGCGGATCTTAAAGAACGCAAGCTGAATGTTGAAAATGTGTCTTTCGAGACGGGCGGCGCGTCGCTGAATCTCGGTGTGAAGATCGCGAACGTGCCTAAAAAGGCGCGCGGGAAGAACAGCGCATCGCCTGGTATGACATGGGGATTCGATGTCGTGGCTGACCTGCCCGCTCAGGAAATGCAGCGCTTGTTTGACGCGATCCCGCATGCGCTTCGCACCGAATTGGATGGGCTGACCTGGCGCGGATCGCTCGGGCTTCATTTTGAGGCGCATGGCACGATGGATGCGCTCTCTGAGGTGCAGCACAAGTTCTCTCTCGTTCCGTCTCAGGATTTCCAGGTCTTGAAATGGCCGGCTGGTCGCGATCTGAACGCGCTCAATCAGGGGATGCATTATGAAGTGCAGGATCCGAACGCCCTTCAGCCGCATACGATCACGATACCGCCCTCGATTTATCCCGTGATGCAGCAGGGGATCACGGTCTATACGCCGCGTATGACGGCGGATGATGTGCGCTTGGGATATCCGGATTGGGTGATCTTTGACGATATCAACCCGTGGCTCGTCCAGCTGATCACGACGACCGAAGACGGCTCGTTCTTTACGCATCAGGGGTTCAGCCCGCTTCAGGTCAAGGCGGCGCTTGAGAAAAATGTGAACCGCCAGGCATTCAGCCGGGGCGCGTCCACGATCAGCATGCAGCTCGTCAAGAATTTGTTTTTTGACCGCACAAAGACGATTTCGCGCAAGTTCCAGGAAGTGATCTATACCTGGCTGATGGAGTCCGTGATGCGCATCCCCAAAAAACGTATCATGGAGCTTTATTTCAATATCATCGAGTTCGGGCCGGAGATCTACGGCATCGAAGAGGCGGCCAAGTATTATTTCGGCAAGCGCAGCAGAGCGCTTTCGCTCAAGGAGAGCGCCTTCCTGATGGCGATCATCCCGAGTCCTCGTCGGGGCGCGTATTACCGTTCTAGCCCGAAGCTCGACAACGGCATTCAGAAGACGATGAGCTTCTATATCCGCGAGATGTATCGCCGTAAATGCGATCCGGATGTTTTGGCGCGCATGCGCGCGCGTGCCGCGAAGCTGGGGCAGCCCGTGACGTTCGAGCCCTGCTGTCCGCCGCGTGATAGCCTGCAGCTCATGATCGACAGCGACACGCTTGCTTTTTATCTGCCTGACCCGAATAATCCCGCTGTTTATGGCTATCGTCCGGATCTGTACACGGAGACGGGCGAACCGCTTGTGCCGATGCGCACGTCTCAGTGCGGTTATCGCGGCGACTCGGCGGATGCGGAATCGACCGAATCGATATTCGAGTCTTTTTTACCCGAGACGATGCCGTCCAAGGAATTGAACAACAACTAGACTGAGGAGAGAAATGAAATTATTTGCAGATCAGAAGCATGCATGCGCCTTTATCGGCATGGTTCATCTTCGCGCGTTGCCCGGCACGCCAGCCAACACGCTCTCGATGCCTGGAATTCTGGATGCAGCCCTGAAAGATGCGGAAACGCTTGTGTCCGGCGGGTGTGATGCGCTTTTGGTCGAGAATATGGCTGATCTGCCGTATCTGAACGGTCATGTCGGTCCTGAGATCGTGTCTGCGATGGCGATCGCTGTGGATCGCATCGTCTCTCGCTTTGACCTTCCGGTCGGCGTTCAGGTGCTCGCGGGCGCGAACTGTGAGGCGATGGCGCTTGCGACATGCGCAGGTGCGCAGTTTATACGCGCGGAGGCGTTTGCATACGCGCATGTGGCGGATGAAGGGCTCATGAACGCTTCGGCGGCAGAAGTGCTTCGCCTGCGCAAACATCTCGGGTCGGAAGTGCGCGTCTGGGCAGATGTGCAGAAAAAACATGCCTGTCATGCGATCACGTCGGATGCGCGTCTTGAAGATCTGGCACATGGGTTCGAGTTCTGCGGCGCGGATGCGCTGATCGTGACCGGCGTTTCGACGGGGTGTGAGGCGCATATCGAGGATGTCGCCAAAGTGCGTCCAGCCGGTCTCCCCGTCGTGATCGGTTCGGGAATCACGGCGGCGAATGCCGCAAAATTCGGCGCGGCCGCAGATGGCCTGATCGTCGGCACTTCGATCAAGATGGATGGCAACTGGCGCATGCCCGTGGAGCTTTCCCGTGTTCAGGCGATTGCTCGTGAGCTGGAGAAAATTTGATCGGTGATGCAGCTTCAGGTCTGTGAAATCTTCCATTCCATTCAGGGTGAGGCGAGTTTTAGCGGGCAGCCGTGTGTGTTCGTGCGCCTTGCCGGATGCAATCTCCGGTGTGTCTGGTGTGATACGAAATATGCGTTTGCTGGCGGTGAGGCGATGTCTGTAGAGGACATCGTGCGCAATGTGCTGGCTTATCGCTGTGATGTGGTGGAATTGACTGGCGGTGAGCCGATGATGCAGCCGGAAGGCGCGTGTCTGCTGATGGCGCGCCTGCTTTCGGAGGGCTTGACTGTCCTGCTGGAAACAAACGGCGCCTGCAGCCTGGATGACGTGCCCCTTGGCGTGCATCGCATCATCGATCTCAAGCCGCCTGGAAGTGGTACGGCGCATCGCGCCGATATTTGGGCCGGTTACGCCGCGCATTGGCGCGATACCGATGAAATCAAGTGCGTCGTGACCGGACGTTCGGATTTTGACTGGTGCGTTGAAAAACTTAAGATCTACAATGCGCTCGGTCGTGTTATAATTCATTTCTCCCCGGTATGGGGTGCCGTCGAGGCATCAGAACTCGTTCGCTGGATATGTGACAGCCGGCTTCCGGTGCGCCTGAGCCTTCAGATCCATAAGGTGATCTGGGATCCCGACTGCCGTGGGGTGTGAGTTCTTTTGATTCAAGGTAAGGAAATGACCACAACGTTGTCTAAAACATTCAGATTTGAAGCCGCCCATCGTCTCCCCCGTGTGCCTGAAGGCCATAAATGCGGCAGGCTTCACGGTCACAGCTATCAGATCGATGTCATCGTATCCGGGCAGGTCGATCCGTATACAGGCATGGTCGTTGATTTCGCGGAAATCACGCGCGCATGGCAGCCGCTTCACGATGTGCTTGATCACTACTATCTGAATGAGATCGACGGCCTTGAGAATCCGACATCAGAAATATTGGCAGAGTGGATTTATCGGCGTCTCAAGCCGAATCTGCCCTGCCTGAGTGCGATATATGTCCATGAAACGTGCACTTCGAGTGCCCGATATGAAGAGTAGGTGTTTGAAATGAAAGATGTTGTGGCTGTGATATTGGCGGGGGGCAAGGGTAAGCGCATGCTCTCCATGCAATCGAAAACGCTTCACAAGGTATCGGATCGCGCGATCCTTGATTGGCAGTTGGATGCCTGCCAGCTGGCGGGTATTGAGAATATCGTGGTCGTTGTCGGGGCGCATTCCGATGAGATCCGGCAACATCTTGCGCGTGACGGTCATGCGCTGAACATTCGTATTGCAGTGCAGGAGGAACCGCTCGGAACAGCGGATGCCGTGAATGCCGCCATGAGCACGATTCGTGAGCTCAAGGCGCGTTATGCCGTGATCCTGCTCGGTGACCTGCCGAATCTTCAGGCCTCAACACTTAAAAAACTCATGCTCAAACGCGCGCAGAAAGATATCGTGCTTTTGACGGTGCGCCTCGACGAGCCGGCGGCTTATGGCCGTATCGTGCGCAACGCGGACGGCACAGTGGCGCGTATCGTCGAGTTCAAGGAATGCACGCCGGAAGAGATCTCGATCAAGGAAGTGAACGTGGGCGTTTACAGCGTGCCGTTTGCATTTCTTGAAGCTGCGCTTCCTCAGATTCATAACGATAATGCGGCTGGCGAGTACTATTTCACCGATATCATCGAGATCGCGAACCGCGAGAATATCCCGGTGAAGCCGGTCGTAGCTGAGGATCCAGGCGAGGTCATGGGCGTGAATACGCCGGAAGAACTCCAGACGGCGGAGCATTGGCGCCGCAAGCTGAGCCTTTGATCGCGCATTTGGGGGCGCTGCTTTTGCTTCGCAATACGCAGCGCTGAAGCCGCTTTTTCGCTGTCGCGAATACAGCGGCTTTTTTTCGCTCTTTTCTGCGGGCGTGGCGATGCCGCCGGGCGGGGCGTTGCGGGGCGGCAGCCCCGCATCGGGGGTAGGCGCGTATTTCAC
>JAFZFY010000234.1 GCA_017555665.1 Pseudomonadota bacterium
AATCTGATGAGTCATGCGTGAGTGGAAAATGCCAGAAAAATACTTGTGGCACGGGGCAAACCTTATGCGCTCTGGGAAGCTGCAAGACCCTCAATGGAACTGATAAGGACAACTGTGGCGCATGCAATTACGCTTGTGCTAACAACCCCGCACCCAATGCCACGTCAAACACTTGCAAAGATGGCGTTTGCCAATACACGTGCGATACCAATTACACAAACTGCGGTGGCGTTACTGCGGCAAGCATTAAATGCATAAAGACGACCGATCTGCAGACAGACAGCAACAACTGTGGCAAGTGCAACAATGCCTGCAAATCTGACGAGTCATGCGTGAGTGGAAAATGCCAGAAAAATACTTGTGGCACGGGGCAAACCTTATGTGCTCTGGGAAGCTGTAAGACTATCAACGGAACTGACAAGGACAACTGTGGCGCATGCAACTACGCATGCTCGAACAACCCTGCGACTAACGCTACATCAGACACATGCGCTGCAGGCGTTTGCCAATACACATGCAACACCGGTTACAAAAACTGCGGTGGTACTACGATAGCCAGTGTAAACTGCATAAAAACAGAGAGTCTACAAACAGACCCCAATAACTGCGGTTCTTGTGGCACCAAGTGTACAGGTGACACGCCCGTGTGCATAAGTGGCGTTTGTTCAATGGGCTGTCCATCCAGCCAAACAGCATGTCATGGTCAATGCTTCACGACATCCATCCTCACATCCATGTTCCATATGAAAGAAGACTGTTCGTGCGATACAGGCTATGAAAATGCGAATGGCAATTGGGCAGATGGTTGCGAAGCTACTTCTGGTGGTGGTGGAGGTGGCGGTGAAGGCGAAGGTGAAGGGGAACCCGATCCCGGTGCCTAACCCCTAACCCCACACGCTAAAAGCCCGGCACACAAGTGCCGGGCTTTTTTTGTGCCCTGCGGTTTGCATCCCCGCAAGACCATATGCTGAACTAAGCCTTCAGGTTGGCACGCAGTCCAATTGCGCGCCTCGGCCCTGTGTGCTAAAAATCGTGCTGCCGCGTATCGAGCTGCCAAGCGAGATAGCGGCGGCCAGAGGGCGTATGCCGGCCGCAGGCCAGGCATAGCCCGCGCACTGCAAAGCCATCCATCCCGTAAAGCCATCATGTCCAGGCATCTCGTTCCCATACTCGCGTTCTTTCTGATCGCCGGCTGTTCGTCCAAGCCAGCCCCTGATCTCGAACCACTCCCCCCGATTGAATTCAGCCAATCGGAGATCACGCCATTCCTTACCCAGGATGTCTGGAAATCTACGCCATACGACTGGAATATCGTCAATGACGCGCTCAAATACGAGATCCAGATGCCGGATGCGCTCGAAACACGACTGACAAAAGAAGACAGACTGCTCTGGAAAAGCGCCCTGATGCATCTCGAAGAGGCGCAGATCCAGCGCAAAGACGCGCTGATATTATCGAAGCTTCAGATATCACGGCCGGAAACCTGCACGCCGCCGAGTTCCGGATTCAGCCTGCAGCAACGCTCCCAGATACAGCTGGCACTTCAGCTTCACCGCAATATCCTGTGGCGGCTTGGCAGGCTAGAAATGGCATCGCGCGGCGTAGCGACCCACCTGCAGGCGATGCTTTCGATGTTCAACAGCGACCACCTCTCCGGCGCAGATCAGGCCATCATCGCCCCGATTATGAAACTCGCCGGACAGATCAACCTGCTGCGCAAAGGCCAGCCGCAGCCCAAAGGCGACTGGGCACCCGGCGCGCTACACTACCGCATGGCGCGAAACGCGCATGCCGAGACAGACATGCTCCGCGCACTCACCGCGCTTCGCGAATGGCACGCACAAATGGAAGCCAGCGAACGCTGGCAATATCTTGCGAACTCTGCCGAACCTGCCATCACAGCACTTGAAATGTGGCTTGAAGAATTCGAAAGCCTGATCCGCGCATACCGTGCCGATGCCGTCCATATCCAGTCACTGGAACGCGACTTTGCGCCGCCTCATGCCCTCGTGGCGTGGCCTTGCATCAACCACAACCTGCATCAGCTCCGGATCATCTCCGAACTCTACAGCCGTATCCTCCCCATGCAATGGGCCCTCTCGCAAGCCCAAGACGACGCACGAAAAACCCTGAAACGCCTCAATTCAGGCGACTACGCCGCGATCAACCACGAGTATCACGCCAGCCAAGTCGAAACCTTTATCCGGCATCTCGATGCCCAGAAAGCACGCCTGTCGCGAAGCGAAGATCAGCTGCTGTACGCCTGGGATGAAATCAATGACACGATCTGGAACGGACTTCCAGACTTCATCGACCCGATACACCACCACTCTCGGCCTGCTGTCGAGGATGCGCAAGCCTGGAACCTGATGTATCAGGAAATCAAGGCAGAGATCGCTGAAACATCCAAAAAAGCCGAACCGGAACCGGAACAGCCGCTCAACAAGCGAGGCAAGCCGCAGCCGAGCTATATCGGCTCCGTCCTCGAAATGCTACATGCGCCATCACGTATCGATGAAGCCGAGCGCAGCCTGCTCGCAATCTCCGAGCTGGAAGCACACATGGTCGCCATTCGCGATGAACTCATGAGACTATGCAAACAGGGCGCATGCCGCAGCTTTCCTGAAGCCGAACTCTCCAACTCGCCGCGCACAAGCCCCTGGATCGTCACATGGCGCCAAAGCCCCGCCTCGGAACGCACGCTGGGCCACACGCTCATCGTCATCAAGCTATGCCAGCTCCACCTCGGAAGGCTCGTGCAAAGGCTCACAGAGATCTACGCCTGGTTCAGCGAGACTTCAAATGCGGATCTTTCGTGGAAAAAGCTCAAGCAATGGCAACGCATCTGGACCCTTTATGCCGAACCCGGCGGCACGTATGCCAGTTTCCTCAAAAGCGTCTCAGAACTCTCGCTCAACATCTCAGACATGGCCCTGCCGCAAAAAAAACGCGCCGAATCTGACGATCTCAAAACCCTGCTCAATATCCAGCATAGATTCTTTGACCTCACGCTCGACTACGCGCGTTTCATCGACACGCGAAATCCGCCGCCAACAACATTCGACGAGCTGATCTCGACCTGGGAACTTCTCGACAACAAACTCGTCGCGATCGAAAAAGCCACGGCAGCACGCGACGAAGCCCTGCACCCAGAAAACGCCCCAAAAGCCCCGTCGAGAGCACGCGTCGACATTCCGAGATAAAGCGCACAAATCCAAGCTTTCCGGCATGCAAAAACCGCCGTGACTTGCCACACCGAACAGCGACACACGGCCACGGCGCAATCAGATGTTACGGGGAAAAGCGCGCCAAAGGCTATCCGAGTTTTTATTTTGGGCGAGGGAAGACTCCCCCTACGCGGCTATGTGCTCGCCAGAGACGTGTCACGTCTCCGGCTCCGCGCATACGCCGCTACCCCCTCGACATCAGATATCACCACCTTTGAGCCACGGCAGCTTGAGGCTTTCCTCGCCCCTGACAAAATCTTTCAGCTGCCAGCCATCACCGAGCGCACTCAAAGCACTGCCGGCATCATCGGCCTTAAACCCGGTAAAGCCCTGCTCCGGAATGCCCATCGTCGACACTTCATCTGCGGTCAGATACCAACTGTTCTGCATCGGGATCGTGTTGCTACTGCTCACATTCACAGTCTTCGTAAATGCCGGCGTGAGCGGTTCCTTGTCTTCCCCATAACTGGAGAACTTAAAGCGGCGCACGGCATACATGGATGAATCGATCAGGCTGTTCACGCCACCGCTCAGCGTCACCGCATAATCGATCGTCGACTCACTGATATGCGAAACAGGCTGATAAAGATTTGCATAAAATGCGGCATGCGCGAACCGCGTGACGCTCATATCGGAGAACATCACGGCCGTCGTATCCCCACGGACATGCCCAAGCAAGAAGCCGCTGTGATCAAGCGACAGATTCTTCGCGGTTCCGGCAATGCCATAAACATCTTTTGCCACCGCCTTGTCGATCCTGACATAGGATCGGTTCAACCAAAGGGTCTGTGCCGACTTCGCCAACCCGTAAAACACGCCGGCATTCGACTGACTGGATATCGAAGACCCCGCCTTGATACGACAATTCCTGAAACTCGCGTTTGCAAGCGTCACGATGCCAGCGGTCATGTTCTGCCGCCCTTCGAGACGATCGATCTTCAGCGTGAGATCCGTGATATCCGCATTGATGAGCTGATTGGCAATGCCTACGACATCCCCCTGCTGCGATGCAAGCGAATCGATATCGACCGTAAGGCCAGAGACTCGCAATTCATTCCCTGTGCTCAACACGCCCGAACACAGCGACTTGACGCAAAGCATCGAATCGAAATCAACCGATGACTCGATGATAGAAATATTCCCCGCAATGCCGATAAATCCTGCAAAACCGAGCGTAGACTCATACGAATCGCTGACCTTGAGCGATCCCTTGACCTGAACAGAACGGAAAATGCTGTTCGAAGCGATTGAAGCGATCGTACCGAATGCCTTGCCTGAATTGTAATTCGCCACACCGCCTACCGTCGTCGCGTTTTCGTTATAAGCAGCCCCCTGGATCGACAAAGCGCCGTTATATGTCACATTCTGCATGACTGAACGGTTCACAAACTTTGCGACTGCCGAGGATGCTGCCCCGCTGATATCATAATTCAGCTTCAGGTCAGTAATCTTAGACTCGCTGACCACATCAAACAGCGGCGCATTCAATGCGCACTGGCGGTTGTCCTGGCTAAATGAGATCGTTTTTTTATTCCCGTCAAACAACACATTGTGCAATGTCAGGGAATTCCAGTCTGCCTGACATTCGAGTTTTGTGGATTTGACCGCAAGCGCTTCGGAAAAATCGATATCTTTCATCAGGCGGACGCGAAGCGCGGGCTTGCTAAGCGGTACAGCACTCAGTCCAACAGCCGAAGGCTTATCTTCCGATCCCGAACGCAGACAGCCGTCAAGCGTCTGCTTTGTCTGGACATATCCGTTCTCACACACGATCATGTTGGAGGCCGCACAAGCCTCGATATATTCAGACTTATCACAGCATGTGTAGTCTGTACCGCCTGTCTTGACCTTCTCACCGATGCATGCCACACAAGAAGAGATTTTATTCTCATTTTCTTCACATACATTGGGGCAAGCACTGACCAGGATAATCATCTTCTTGCCCGTATCACATGCCACACGGTTTCTGCCGTCACAGAACGGGGTGCCTGAGCTGGAGCAGCAATCGTAGAGATGCTTGGGCTCTGTCACTTCCGTGCAAGTCTCCGGCACTGCGGGCGGTACGGTGCACACGGCACTGCCGGCACTGCCGCTGCACGCGGTGCAGGCTTGAGAAACATAAGTATTCTTCGAGATCAGCCCGTCAGATGCGCACACACGCGCGGAAGTCTCACTCAGACAATCCTTGCCATTCAGGGAAGCACACGGCTGCCCGAGACGCGTGTTCATCTCCTCTATCTTTTTGCGGAGCACTTCAAAATCGGCAGCGCTCCAGATCGCAAAAACCTCATTCCCCTGCGCATCCTTCCCCACATTACACTTATCCGGATCATCCGTGACTTCCGGGTTATAGGGGCAGGCATCGCTCCCATCCTCGACACCGTCACTGTCGGAATCGCGCGAATCGCACCCGCTGGGCCCCGGTTCATGCTTGGTCTTGTTGTCCGGGCAGAGATCGATACAATCCGGGTAACCATCCTCATCGCGATCGGCTGTAGAATCCTGCACGCCGCAGCCGCAGATCCCCGGTATGAACTTTTTAGGATCATCCTTGCACGCATCGGCGCAGTCATAAACGCCGTCGCCATCCGTATCTACATCGACTTCCCCACAGCCGCAGATCCCCGGATATCGCTTCTTTGCATCATCCTTGCACTCGTCAAAGCAATCCCAAGTGCCGTCACCATCCGTATCGATATCGGGGACATCGCAGCCGCACGCGCCCGGCGCAGTCTTATCAGGGTTATTTGGACACAGGTCGCCGTCTTTATCGAGGCAGTCCGCGATCGTGTTGCCATCCGCGTCAGTATCTGCCTTGCCACAGCCGCAGGCACCCTCAAAAAACTTATTCGCATCTTCCGGGCACAGATCCATGCAATCCGCAAGCGTGTCCCCATCCGTATCTGTATCCGCACGATCACACCCGCACTGTCCAGGATGCTCTTTTTCTGTGCCTTCTGGACACGTTCGCCCTGCATTTTCAAGGCAATCGATCACGCCGTTGTCATTTTCGTCCACATCCGCAATACCGCAACCGCACACACCTGGTGCCGTCTTATCCGGATCGTCAGAACAAAGATCAACGACTGTCATCGTTTCATTTGCACATCCATAAATGCAAAGCACGGCCAAAAGGACTGGAAACTTAAACGGCAATCTCATGCGATATTCTCCTTAAACAGACAAACCAGAACTTTATTTATATCCTAAATTCAAAAAACAAAAAACTCTGCCATCAAAACTATTTTCGCTACAGTTCAGCCCGCCGCTCAATCTGATTTTTACAGGTATGGAGGATGTGAACAAAGCACATCCCCCTTCTCCAATGCGGAAGGGGGATGAGACGAAGGGAGCGAATGCTCCCATAGCTACAGCCCATAAAACTTACCGTATGCCACTCGCAATTCCCGATGGCTACCGCCCATATCCCGCTCGTGTATCGACGCCTACAGCTGTTTATCGGGCCACGGCAAAACCAATGCGAGGTCATCCTCCGTGAATGTCTTTTTGACCCAGTTGGCACCGTCAAACTTCGTGATCACGGTGTCGATATCGGTACTTGCAACGCCCGTCATGTTGCCAGTCAGCTTGCCCGCCAGCTTGTCGGCATCCTTGCGCTTGAGCCAAAATCCGTTCACGGCACTCGTGCCCGACAGCGCGCCGACGAGATTGATCGAAGACTGATACGCCGGTGAGAGCACTCGCCCATCCGCCTCGATCGCAGACACGGTGTATTGACGGCTGGCATCCAGATAGTTCGTGAACTTGAGATAGTTGCCGGTCGTCGCGACATGCGCCTGCGCCTTGATGCCGTAATACGCGGCATAGTGCGCGACATTGTTCCACGTGGCAATATTCTTGGAATTGCCGTTGTGGACGCGCATCAGACCCGCCGTAGGCGTGGCATTGGCAGACGCTTTGACATCCCCCAGATCGAACCCGACATAATCGAGCTTGACGACCGCACACGTGTCGCAAAGCCCCCACGCCTTGGTGCCAAACAAAAGCTTGGATCGGACCTGCGTATTCTTCATCTCAAGCGTGTTCGCCGTCGTCGCGGCCACGCCGTATGCAATGCCCTTCACCGCGTTGACTTCGCCAAACTCGATGCTGCTGTTCTGAATGGAGCCCTGCAGCGTTTTGGCAAACCCATACGCATTGCTCAGCGGGGCATTCACTTTGCCCACAGAAAACGTGCAGTCCTTGACGATCACATTCATGCTGTCGCCAAAGCCCATAGCCTCTTTCTCTGAGCTCTCGACTGCGTCAATCTTGATATCGACATGATCCAATGTCGCAACATAACCGCAACCGTATGCAACGCCTTTGGCTGCCTTTACTGTTCCGATATTCAGCTTGCTGTCCTTGAGCAGCGTGCCGCCCGATAATACGCCATAGCAGTTGCCGGTCGTGGCCAGGGCAGAGGTCAGCGAATAGTTCAGGCGTTCCGCATCTTTGGCACCTGTGCCGACACCGTAAAAGACCGCCGCCTCGATATCGCCAAGCTCAACGGTCTGATCGAGCATTTTTAGCGGCGTCGCCCCCTGCAGGCCAGCAAAAGTGCCACCGATCTTGGCCTTGTCGATCTTGACCTTGCTATTGACCAGATAGGCGGTTGAAGAAAACGTCCCCACCAGGCCATGCGCCGAAGCCGTCACGCCATCATTCTGCGAAATATCGCCGATCGTCACGCTCGAACTGCTCACGTTGCCGAAATACTTGCCCAGGCCCCAAAATCCAGTCCCCGCTCTGACCGCCTGGATATCCACATCGAGCTTGCGCGCATTCGCCGATTCGCCCATATGAATGGCCCCCGAGCAATCCACTTTGCCGCAGTCCATCTGGCTGAAATTGACTTTGGCCGTATCGATGCGCATCAAAGTCCCGCCATAGACAAGCCCCGACGAAATGTATGACGCGAGGCTCGATAGCGATCCGTTCACCTCGACATTTTCAAGGTCAACGCGATACCCCGCCGACAGAAGCGTCCCGAACCCATACGAACTGTAGCCCAAAATGCCGAACACTTCCCCGCGAGATTCGCCCAAAAGACTCACGCCCAGCTTGATGCCGCCGTCATACTTGATACGGCTAAAGATCGAGCGCACCCCCATGTGCGCCACTGCCGCAGACGACTCGCCCTGTACATTGAACTGGAGCGACACATTATCGACGGACGATTCCCTCACATAATCGAAAAACGGCCGCGTCAGCGAACACAGCTTGCCATCTTTCGAGAACGATATCTTGTGACCGCCGCCATCAAACGCCATATTGCTCAAAGAAAGCGGCTTCCAGTCTCCGTAACAGCCCCAGTTGTCGCTCTTGACCTCCAAGCCGTCGGCGAGGTTGATATCTTTCATCAGGCGGATCGTCAGCGTAGGCTTGTCGTTGCGAGGCGTATCAGCCACGCACAACGGCTCGCTGCCAGCCGCTTCATCCAGGGAGCAGCCATTCACGCAATCGATCTTCTGCACGCGCTCCTCGCTGCACACCAGCATGCTGTTCCCGTCGCACGTGCTCTTGAACGCGCTCGCATCGCATTGTGTGCCGACCTGCCCTTTGTTCGACTCATCCTCTGCCACCGGGATATACTTCACACACGCCGCTTCGTGACACACGGGCGCATTTCCCGCACACATCGATTTGATGCGCACCATCCCGTCCCGGCATTCCAAAACATCGTTATTGTCACATCTGGTCACAAAATTCTCCGGCGTGCAGCAGTCGTACAGCTTCGACGGCGAATCCGTCTGCGTACAAGACGACGGCACCTTCTCCCCGGGCGCGCTTCCCGTCATGCAGATGCCCGCCATCGAAGGATCCATCTGCACACAGCCGTTAAAACAGTCTTTCAGCATAAATACATTCAGACCCGTCACCGAATCCTTCCCGCATGTCAGCATCTTTGTCGCCGACTGCGTATTCTCCATACAGGTATCGATGACATCAGCCGGAACGCACGGCATCCCCAGCTTGTATTCAGGCAAATTGTCCGACAACGCCTTGCGAAGCGCGACCAACTCGGCCGCCGAATACAGCTCGAACACCTTGCTGCCGTTTTCTTCAACGATATTGCAGTCCGCGCCTTCCGCCTTCACTTTCGGATTAAACGGGCATGCATCCGCGATATCTTCGACGCCGTCCCCGTCCGAGTCCCCGGCATCGCACCCATGCTCGCCAGGTGCCGTCTTATGCGGATTCTTCGGGCACAGATCGAGGCAGTTGATCGTGCCATCGCCGTCATCATCGGCGATATTCCCAGCCGAATCAGCCACATCGCAGCCGCAAAGCCCCGGCAAGACCTTCTCCGCGTTCAGCTTGCACTTATCCTGACAGTCGTAGATCCCGTCTCCGTCGCCGTCTTCGTCAGACTCACCACAGCCGCAAATCCCCGGATCCGTCTTGTTCGGATCCTCAGGGCACGTATCCTGACAGTCAAAAATACCGTCACCATCGCTGTCCGCATCCACCTTGCCGCAACCGCACACGCCCGGTGCCGTCTTGTTCGCGTCTTCGGGACACAGGTCGACTTCGCCACCCGCCAGACACTTTACAACCCCAGTCGTCATATCGACCTCATCCGGCGTACCGCATCCGCATACGCCCGGCGAGTTTTTGTCCGGGTCTTCGGGACAAATGTCGTAACAGTCGGGAATCGTGTCGCCGTCGCTGTCGTCGTCCAGCGCACCGCATCCGCAGATGCCAGGATGCGTCTTCTCCGAATCGTCCGGACAAAGGTCCTCCACCGTGACCTTCTCAGGCTCAGTCTCCTGATCGCCGCCATCCTCGCACCCCGCCACCCAAGCTATCGCCGCCAACAAGGCCAGTAATCTCGTGTATTTCATCGTGTCTCCCCATTATGGCTGAATTCGCGCCAAACAAAGCCAATCATTAGCAAAACATCGCCCCACAATAAAGTTATTGATCTATTTTTCCTTTTGGCGCGGCCTGCTTGCAGCACGTCCGCGCCGCTCGCCTATGCCTTTGCAGGCATACGGCTCGCCATGCCGGCTTCGCTGCGCGATACGCCGGCTGAACGCATCCCGTCTGCCCGCCGATCCTGCCCCTAACCACCATGTGTGTATCACAAAATTTCACAGTTTTTCACATGTAGCACCCATCTTCATTGACGGCAGATGGCCACACATGATATCATTGCCAATTCGTGTTCGCGTCAAATCCTAGCCTGTATTTCAAGGCTTCTGCGTATGATTGGTAACGATTCAGCCATCGTGATTGTCTCATACGGAACCCTACCACGGCATGGAGAACGCTCGGAGGCTCATCGCTTCATCCAGCGCATTCAGGCATCGCAGCACCAGCCTCAGGTTTCATTGACCAGACCAAACGCAATCGAGCGGACGATTACGTGAAAGCCGGATCGTTGCTTTTTTTATCCTTATAGGAGGGATCATGACTACCCAAAAACTAAACCTGCTCTGCATCGCGATTGCCGGCATGCTGAGCCTCTCAAGCTGCGGCGACGAAGCCTCGCAAAAGCAATCGTCAGACTGCAATGGCAAGTGCACCGAAAACCAGACCTGCGTAAACGGCACATGCCAGGACGCCACTGAAACCTGTGAAAAATGCGGCACAGACACGTGCATCGACCTCGCCGCAGACACGCTCAACTGCGGCGTATGCGCGCATGCCTGCGGAAACGGCATCGCCTGCATTAACGGCACTTGCGAAGGCGAATCGCAACCAGAAGAATGCGTTTCCCCGCAGATCAAATGCGGCGAGACCTGCGCTGTCCTCGAAAACGACCCTGCCAACTGCGGCGAATGCGGCCATGCATGCGGCGAAAACGAGACCTGCCAGGATAGCCAATGCGGCATCCACTGCAACGATGGCCTTGAGCTCTGCGGCGACGTATGCGTAGATATCCTCACAAACCAGAGCCACTGCGGTGCCTGCGGCAATTCGTGCGCAGTCCCCGAAGAAGTCGACGAAAACGATGTCGTCATCAGGCCGGCGAGAATCGATCCCTGTATCAATGGCGTATGCACCGTACAATGCTTGGAAAATCAGGAGAATTGCAACGGCACATGCGCCGATATCAACACGGATCCCGGCAACTGCGGCGGGTGCGGAAACGTCTGCAACGACAACGAAGTCTGCATCGAGGGCAGCTGCAAATTCTATTGTCCGTCCGGCCAGGAAGCCTGCGGCGAAGCCTGCTTTAACCTCAACACGGACAGCACCCATTGCGGCAAATGCGATGTCGTCTGCGAAAAAGGCATGACATGCGAATCGGGTTCCTGCACATCGATCTGCAAGCCCGAAGAGACGTTCTGCGAAGAAAGCGAGACATGCGCAGACCTCACCAACGCATTCGCCAACTGCAGCGCATGCGGCCACGCCTGCGAAACAGGTCAAGTCTGCCTCAAAGGCGAATGCCGCCAGAATTGTGGCGAAAGCGCCGTCGCCTGCAACGGCAGCTGCATCGATCCTGCGTCCAACGCATCGTTCTGCGGCGCAAAGGGCAAATGCACAGACGACCTGAGCGAAAGCGAAGACTTTAAGGGCATTGAATGTGCTCAGAACGAGACCTGCACCGACGGTCTGTGCGTCTGCAGTGCCGACACCGACACCAAATGCCTCATCGCCTCGGAAGATGAAAACGCCCGTTACGCCTGTGTCGATCCGAAGCTCAATGCCGCGTATTGCGGATGCACTGCCGAATCCGCAGGGCTCAACTGCGAGACACTGCCCAACGTCATCGAGGGCTCTTGCACCGAAGGTGTCTGCAGCTTCACATGCAAGCCGGGCTATGCCGACTGCGACAATGATCCGTCGAACGGATGCGAAGCAGACCTCAACTCCCCCGATACATGCGGATCCTGCGAAAACGCATGCAATCACGAGCATGTCGCCGCCGATGGAATCGCATGCACGGTCGGCAAATGCACGCCGACATGCCAGGAAGACTTCTCCGACTGCGACGGCAACTGCGTGAGCCTCGTCTCCAATGACAACTGCGGTGCCTGCGGAAACATCTGCCCGGAAGGACTCTCCTGCTCCCCCGAAGGCGTCTGCTATGTCAGCGAATGCACGCTCAATGACGGCCAATATGCCGCCGTCAAGATCGGCGACAAAGATGTCAAAGCCTACTGCATCAAGGATGTCGACACGTTCAAGGAATTCCGGAATGCGGTCAACCAGGGCAAGATCTTCCCCAATGACCAGAACGAAGACAATGCCTACATCATCATGAGCGATCTCAAGCTCTATAACCAGGTCAACTGGGCTGCGATCGGCACGACCTCAAAACCGTTCAAGGGCTATTTCATCGGAAACGGCCACACGATCTCCGGCAACCTGACCTGTTCCTCGAACTACTGCGGCCTGTTCGGCAAGACGCTTGACGCGACGCTTGACGGCGTGCGCACATCCGCAAATATCCTTTCCAACGGCAACCTCTCGTATGTCGGCGGTCTCATCGGCCTCGCCGAAAACACGACCATTTCGAACTCGCAGGTCTCCGGAAAAGTGGATGCCTACACGATCGTCGGCGGCGCGATCGGCCACACCGTCAATAGCACGCTCACATCCGTCAAGACGAGCGCGACGGTCACCGGCAAAGCCGTGAACACAGGCGGTCTCATCGGCACGGCGAGCAAGACACATCTGACGGACTGCCATGCCAAAGATGCCACACTCACCGGCGTTCAGGACGTCGGCGGTCTTACGGGCTCTCTCTATGATTCCTTCGTCACCGCGAGCACCGTCAGCGGCACGACGGTCTCGAATACCTCTTATGAAACAGGCGGCATCGCCGGCTATGCCAAGACCACAGAGTTCAAAGACAGCAAAGTCAGCGAGACGACCGTCACCAGCACGAGCACGGGCACGGGGTTCTTTGTGGGCCGCATTGACGGCAACACCGTTGACGGCGGCATCGTCAGCGGCGGCAAACTCACGGCAAACGGCAATTACAGCGGCGGCATAACCGGCTACACCACCAGCA
Organism: Pseudomonadota bacterium; assembly: GCA_017555665.1. Taxonomy (GTDB): domain Bacteria; phylum Myxococcota_A; class Bradymonadia; order UBA4248; family UBA4248; genus UBA4248. The sequence goes on from JAFZFY010000234.1 coordinate 13,201, forward strand.
CGACATTCACGAACTGCTCGGTCGATACCGAGATTACAGGCAAGGCACACTTTAACGCCGGTATCGCCGGCGACGCGACCTCCTGCACGTTCAAAAGCTGCACGACCAAGGGCAAGATCAGCGGCGTGGACTATACCTCCGGCCTGGCAGGCAACATCAATCACAGCAAGATCGACGACTGCGCATCGAGCATGGATGTCACCTCGACGGGCCTCTATGTCGGCGGCATCATCGGCTTCACCTACGGCACGCCGATCACGAACACGACGGCATCTGGCGAGATTATCGGTGTCGATATGGTCGGCGGTCTGGTCGGCGACCTCAACCAGAACTCGACCGTGACCAACTGCCATGCGACGGGCAATGTGACGGGCGCGCCCCAGAGCTATCAGTATTACACGTCATGCGGCGGCCTTGTCGGCTATGATGACGGCGCCAACATCTTCAACTCAAGCGCGACCGGCAACGCGACGTGCAAATGGGCGGCAGGCGGCCTCATCGGCACCGTGTATGCGCGCGGCATTCGCGTCGAGAACTGCGTCGCGTTCGGCAACGCCAAGATCACCGAGGGCGGCGAATCCGCCGGCAGCCTCATCGGATACACGCAGGTGGGCGTGAACGTTGACCTGTGCGCCGCTTACGGCGATGCGCTCGGCGCGATCGAGACTGGCGCGATCATCGGGCAGAACAACCCCGCCTCAAACATCGCCAACAGCGTCTTCGGCGGCTCCTCCAAGGGCACCACGCGATCCGGCGCGCTCTTCGGCTACAACTACGGCACACCTTCGACGAGCAATGTCTACTACTGGGAGGGCAACAAGCAGAAAGAGATCATCGGACAAGGCTCGCTCGCCACATATTCGACCTACTTCAAGTTCAGCTATACCGAAAACGAGGCGACACTGACCGACAGTCCCAGCGATGCGCTTGTAGACGTGCTCAATGCGAGCAGCAAGAACGTCTGGACCACGGCCAAGTGCAAGCTCACTTCAGGCCCGAACGACGACAACGAATATACGATCCCGATCATCAAGGGTCTCACGTTTGCCCATTGTAAATAACGAGAATTGGCGCAGCCGTATGCCGTCACGCGGCATAGGCTGCGCAGGCGAGCGTATCGGCATTTATGCCGATAGCGAGCCGAGAAGAATCGTCCGCATGTCGCGTAACTTGCAACCCATCCGGACATGCGATACAATGCGGCAATGCCTGCAGCGTATCTGCGCTGCCCTCACGTCCCATAATGGAGTTATGTCATGACCAAGGCTGAACTCAAAAACGATCCCAAATCTGACAAGAGAAAACAAAGCGTTTATTTTCCGGTCGACATGCTCGACGAAATCCAAAAAGAAGCGCTCCGCCAGGACAGGACTGTTTCCTGGATCGTCCAAAGGGCATGGAAGATTGCCCGTGACGAAATCCTGCTCTATCCGTCCATCAACGATCCCACCGGTGACGAGGCATCTTCACCGGCGATCCGCGAGGATGAAGCTTCATTTTAAGTTCGCGCCAGAATCATGCCCCGGCCAGCCCAGGCGGCCTGCCCGGACATTTGCGGAACTTCAGCATACGGCATGCCGGAAGACCGAACCTCAAGGCACCCCAGACGCGGTCTGTCGCGCCCGTCTTCCGTCTGCCCCCAAACCATCATGAACTTTCCAGACCTCACGCCTTTTGCCGCCCAGGCCGGCTATTCCCCGCAGATGATCCAGTGGGGGTTCGACCACATGCTCGCGCACTGGACGCGCCATGAGTTTGAGCTGTTTTTTGCTCAGGAATGTCCGGGGGTTTCCAAAGACTGCATCGACGAGCAGCTGCGCAACACGACGACATTCGAGCGCAGATGCGCGCTATTTTCGGGCATGCAGCGGTCATCCATGCTGCTCATCACGGCATCGACGGTGCCGTCTGCCGCATTTCAGGACGTGTTCCTGTCGCTGCTGCTCCCGATTCGGGTCACGCACAGGCCTTCGCACACCCAGTACGAGATGTTCCAGGCGCTCCACGCGTGGATGCGCGACGCGTATCCGGAACAGGCAGGACGCTGGATGCTTGAAAAACCTGAGCGAGACGACAAACGCATGGCCCGTCTCATCGCCGAACACGACATCCTGAACGTGAGCGGCTCAGATGAGACAATACGGCATTTCAAAGCGCTCGCGAGCCAGGCGGCGCGCCCGCCCCTGGTGATCGCACACGGGCACAGGCTGTCTGTGGCCGCACTGTTCAGAGACGACATTCCCGAACTGGGCGCGGCGGACTTCGACGCGCTCGCGCTTGACGCATCCGTGTGGGATCAGACCGGCTGCCTGTCCCCGAAATGCATCTTTTTTGAAGGCAGCCGGCAGCAGGCCGAAGATTTTGCGCAAAAACTCCTCGAAAGCCTGGACGAGATCGCGTTATCGCTGCCGGAACATGCGCCGGACGCCTTGCAGCTCGCCGCGCACAACAGCGCCTGCCTGATGGCGAAATTTGACGGCGCACGTATTTTCAAGGCACATAGAAATCACGACACGATTGTGCTACATTGCGGCACCGGGACATTCCGCCCAATCCTGCTTCCCAGAACGCTCAATCTCTGCCCGGTAGATGACGCCGTCGATGCCGCAACGCGCTTCGTCCCTGTCGGACAAGCCTTCGCCACACGGACGACGCTGGCCGCAGATATTGAGCGCCGCTTGCGCGAATGCTCCGGGTTTAATTATTTTCCGAGGTTCGGCGCGATGCAGGATCCGCCGCTCACATGGCTTCACGATGGCATCGGTACCATCAAACCTCTGCTCCCAAAGGAAATGATATGAAAAAATTGACGTTCAAACGCATCATTGCCCTTCTGCTCACGGGTGCCGCGCTCACCGTGAGCGCATGCGACGAAGATAAAAAGCCTGCCGATCCCTGTGTCGCAAATCCGGACGATCCGGCATGCAACGAGGATCCTTGCGTCAAGAATCCAGACGATCCGGCATGCAACGAGGATCCTTGTGTCAAGAATCCAGACGATCCGACGTGCAGTTCCGATCCCTGTGTCGCAAACCCGAATGATCCGGCGTGCAGCGCCGACCCATGCGTCAGAAATCCGAATGACCCGGACTGCGTCAAGGATCCTGAGTTCCATGACCCCGATGAAGAAGTCGTGCCCGATGCCGACGGCGACACCATCAGCGACAAAAACGAATGCCTCCAGGGCGACCCAGACACGGGCGACAACTGCGAAGATACGGACGGCGACACCATCCCCGATTACAAAGATGACGACTCAGACAACGACACCATCCCCGACAAGATCGAGGCGTTCAACGGCGGCGATCCCAAACGTCAGCCAGGCAAATGCGGTGTCAACTCGGTCCCGGCATATCGCTCAACAGATGCCGATCTCAACGACATCCCCGATGCCAAAGAAGTCGGTTCCGACGTGAACGCCCCTGTCGATACAGACAATGACACAGTCCCCGACTTCTGCAGCCCGGACAACGACGGCGACGGCTATGACGATACCGACGAGTTTACGGGATTTTTCAACAACGAGGGCAAATCCATGATGGAATGCGCCCCCGATGCGACAGAACCCGGCACCGCCGAGACCCCCTTCGACTGCGACGGCGACACGATTCCCGATTATCTCGATGCCGACTCAGACGGCGACACCATCGAGGATGTGTTTGAAAGCAGCGAAGATACAGACGAGGACGGCTTTATCGACCGCTATGATACCGACTCGGATGCCGACACGATCCCCGATAAAGACGAGCGCGGCAAAGACGAAAGGCCCGCAGATTCGGATCAGGACGGCGTGCCCGATTACCTCGATCTCGACTCAGATAACGACGGGCTTCCTGATTCGGACGAGGTTTTCTGCGACGAGCTCGATATCTTCAGCAGCACACTCGTCGACACTGACGGCGACAAGCAATCCGACCTCGCGGAATACGCGATCGCGCTTGCGAACAGCGCCGACCCAAAAGATTACATCTGCAAGGGCGACAAGAACGTCAAAGATTTCATCGAATTCTATTTCGAGCTCCCGCTCAGTGGCGAGGAAAGCGTCGATACGCTGTATTTCACGCCGCAGATTACCAAGGCGGACGTTTTCCTCAATATCGACCATACGGGTTCAATGGAAAGTGCTGTTACAAACCTCCAGAAGTATTTCACGCCTGTCGTCATCTCGGCCGTGCGTGAACGCGTGCCCGACTCGCAGTTCGGCCTTTCGATCTTCGGAGACAAAGACTGCACCCCCTGGGAGCTCAAACAGCCCATGACGGCGGATACCGACGCATTCCAAACCAGCCTGAATAAAGTCAAAACAGATAATTGCACGACAGACTTTCCCGAAGCGGGATATCACGCGCTCTACCAAATCGCGTCCTCCCCGGCTGTCGGTTTCCGCGAAGGCGCCCTGCCCATCATCCTCCACGTCACCGACGCGCCCTCGAACAACTACGGCAACGTGGATGGCCAAAAAGCATTCAATCAGGTCAAATCCATTGGCGCACGCGTCGTGCCGCTTGCGATACAATTCACAGAGCCAGTCAAGGAACAACTCAAGGCTGATGCCAAGCTCATCGCCTCAGAAACGAATTCCAGCGTGCCCGTCTGCGCTTATCAGAAACCCGATGGCTCCTGGACTTGCGGCGAAACCAAATGCTGCACCAATGGCAATTGCCCCAATGAATGCGGCCAGAACAGAAATGGTGTCTCTCCTGAATCCGACAACAGCTGCACACTCGCCATCCACTATGAAATCCCCGGTTACATCTCGAAGACCATCGATGGCGTAAACTCCCTGGCATACAAGACGGTCCTCGCGATCGAAGCGCTCGTCAAATTCGGCACCTATACCGTCTCCACGCGCATCATCGGCACCGAAATCCCAGAGGCGGAACGCGCCAGCGATGACAAGACCGACACGAGCTGCTTCATCTCCAAGATCGAAGCCCTTGAGTTCGTCAGCCCCGACAATGCCACGACAGCCGCATGTCTCCAAAATATCAAGACACAGCCCGCCGATATCGGCAACGTCGGCTATATGAACAGCTTCACGGACTTCGCAGTTGGCGCGGCAAAAGCCGACGATCCAAAGTCGAAGCTCACGTTCAAAGTCACGGCCAAGAACGACAACTGCGTCAAATCATCGACAAAGGCTAGAACATACAAGGCATTCATCGAGGTTTACAACCCCGCCACGAAGCTCATCTTTGACCGCCAGGAGGTCGCGATCATCGTGCCGGGCGTTCCCGAAGAAAAGATCAACTAATGTCGAAAAATTATTGACAGGATCATCACACAGAGATATAAGGCGCGCCGTTCGGGTATGATTATCCGAACGACATGTAAGCCAGTGTAGCTCAGTCGGTAGAGCGGCGCATTCGTAATGCGCAGGTCCTCGGTTCGAGTCCGAGCACTGGCTTTCTTCAAGCATGTCGCATGCGCAGTTGCCAGTGTAGCTCAGTCGGTAGAGCGGCGCATTCGTAATGCGCAGGTCCTCGGTTCGAGTCCGAGCACTGGCTTAAAAGGCGTTTCCACAAGAAACGCCTTTTTTGCATTTTGGACCAGTCCGCTATCGCTTTTTGCCCATTGTTTTTTGTCCCACATGTCGGATATTGCACCCCTAGTGTCTCAAAATCTGATAATATATGCGGATTTTGCGCGCATAAACCGCGCCTGTCATTTGTTGTCTTATCATCGGCACAAGCCGTTTCTTTCTTTCCCTTAACCAGAGTGAGGAATCATGAAAAAACTTTGGAAATTCCTGCTCGACAACTCGTTGCTGCTCGTCATCGGTGCAGTGATCGCGCTTGTCTGGGCAAACTGTGGCCAGGCGGCCCTGGACGCCTACCACCACATCCTGCACGCACATTTCAGCTTTATGGACAATCCCCTGTACGGCACCGACATCGGTGACGGCAGCGGGCTAAAGCATTTCGATGTCCACTTCTTCATCAATGACTTCCTGATGGCCTTCTTCTTCATGGCGGCAGGCAAGGAAGTCTTCGAAGCGACATTCCCCGGCGGCGCCCTCCACAACCCGAAGCAGGCAGCCACACCGCTCATCGCGACAGCCGGCGGCGTTCTGGGCCCGATCGGCGTCTATCTTCTCATCGCGCTCCTGTTCCACAATACATTCGGTTACGAGATGAACACCGGCACGCCCAATGACCTGATGCACGGCTGGGCAGTCCCCACGGCGACAGATATCGCGTTCAGCGCGATGATCGCGCGCATCATCTTCGGCGGCAAGCACCCCGCAGTCCCGTTCCTCCTCCTCCTCGCGATCGCGGACGATGCCGTCGGCCTCGTCATCATCGCCGTCGCGTTCGGCTCCGGCTTCGGCATCAACACGCTCATCGGGCTCGGCGCTGTCGCCGCCCTGATGTGCATCGGCTACTTCCTGTTCAACAAAAAGCTCAAATGGAACAGCTGGGTACCCTATTTCATCCTCATGCTTCTCTGCTGGCTCTGCTTCGGCTATGCCGGTATCCACTGCTCGCTGGGCTTCATCCCCATCGTCGTCTGCATGCCGCACGCTGCAGAAGATGACGGCGTTCACTCGGATGATGAACGTGGCAAAGACGACGCCCTCAACAAGCTCCAGACAGCCTTCTATGTCCCGACAGAAATCATCCTTGGCCTGTTCGGCTTCGCCAGCGCCGGCGTAGCCTTCACTACGATCGGCTTCCCGACCGCCTGTGTCGCACTCGCCCTCATCATCGGCAAAATGGTCGGCATCTTCACGTTCGGCGGCATCTCCGGCAAAATCCTCGGCCTGCCTGAAGGCATGAGCTACAAAGACCTGCTCGTCCTCGGCTCCGCCGCCGGTATCGGCTTCACCGTCGCGCTCTTCGTGGCCGGCGTGGCCTTCCCAGACGGCGATACCAAAGACGCCGCAAAACTCGGCGCCCTGCTCTCACTCGGCAGCATGGTCGTCGCGTTCGCGCTCTCCAGAGTCTGCAAGACCGAACGCCGCGCCTAATGGACGCTCGCTTATCGCCGCTTCGCGGCGACACAGCTCGCCTCAGCCGCCTATGCCCGCCGGGCATACGGCGGCTTTTTTTTGGCTATGTTCTACGACTGTGGATATGGCCGATTTGGGGGATTTCATTGCTCCCCCGGTAGTCGCTTCCAGCGCCAACCAGGGGCTACACCCCCCGAAGCCCTACGGGCTTCTTTGGATGGTAATATTTATGACTTATGCAATGAAACACTGATATTCCTTCAGGGCAAAAGCCTTTGTGCAACGCACTACTGCCTACCGCCTACTGCCTATTGCCTACTGACAACTGACTAAAATCGGTTGACGCAAATCCTGTTCGCGGTAATATAGATGCGTCTTGGTTTCATCACAGCCCGACTCACTTCTGGATTGATTATGCCTCCCGAAACAAAACAACCGACCGATTATCAAAATGTCATTTCCTCAGAGATGGACCTCAAGGACAACATCCGAAGCGGTGAACTCGACGGTTACGCGATCCGCGATTTTATCGTCAGAAACACATCCTTTGCGGAAAAACATTTCACCAACGTGCTTATCCAAAAAATAACAGCAATCGGCGCGAGCTTTGATGAATTTGAAGGCAAAACCCTTCAACTGAGCCAAGGCGATTTCTGCCGTGCCTCCTTCCGATGGGCTGAATTCGACGAGCTCAACATGCTCAACTGCCAGGCACGCGAATGCGCCTTCGATCAGGCATTACTTCAGAATTCAAGCATCTTTAACACCGAAATGCCAAACATCTCGTTCTGCAACGCAAAGATCGTCAAGACGCAGTTCCAGGACACCAACATGTATGGCGCACACTTCGAGAACGCCTTCATCGCGCAGAGCCAGTTCACAGGCTCCAAGAACGGGCAGGCTGAGCTCAGCCGCGCCATGTTCAAGCGCGCGATGATTCTCGATTCCACGCTCAAAGATGCCAATCTCTTTGCTGCAAACTTTACAGATGCCATCCTGATCCGTGTGGATCTGCGCGGCGCAAACCTCGCCTGGGCAGACATGCGCGGAGCAGTCCTCATCGATTGCAAGTATTATCCGGATGACATGACCAACGTCCAGCGTTGATCGTTCGACTCAATTCCCTTGTATTTTAAGGCCGTGCGGCAAGATGCCCACGGTTGCCATCTCCCCATATTCAATATTCACGGACAAGGATCCATCATGGCCTCGAATGCACAACATCAGGAAATCAGAGCCGCCCTCGAACGGTACTCCAAAGAGGAACTCATTGACCTTATGGAGCATCTGCTCCGCATCTATGTGCTCAATGAACCCGTCAAACTCGACGAAAAGGCCGTGAGCAAACCCGAAACGATGCGCGACCTCGCCGGCTACACGTTCTCACAGTTGCTCGTCCAGCTACAGAACAGCCTCGAAATCGAGGAGCTCGGCAAATTCCGCGTCACGCCCTATACGGTCTATGTCTCGATCGGCGAAGCCGAGTTCGATCTCAATGGCCCAACCCCGACACTCGCACGCGAAAGCGCACCGGAAGCCGCTGAATCCTCGCCACTTGATGACGAAGACAGCATGAGCCCCGCAGAGCGTATGGATGCCCTCGACAACAAACCCTGGCGCAGCGCCCCCCGTCCTGTCCAAGCTCCCGTCTCCAAGGTCGAAACGCCCTCCATGGCTGACCTCTTCGCTGACAACAAAGGCCCCAGCGATCGCGGTTTCTTCATGTTCGACGATGCCCCGACGCGTGCCGATGATGACGATGACGATCTCGATGCACCGCCCCCCATCGCGGATGTCGCACCGGGAGACGACCCCAAAGTCTCAAGCACTTCCAACGATTTCGCCAAAGCAGCCGCCGCACGCGAAGAAGCCCCTGAAGTTCCCGCAAAAGCCCCAGAACTCGCTGCCGGTGACAAACAGATCGATCCTTCCAATCGCTTCGCAAGCCTTGATCTCGATTAAACAGGAGCCCAAATGTCAGCTTCCGACCTCATTCGCGTACAAAAATTCTTTGAACGCGGCCTATTTTTCTTCAATAAACAAGAATATCCGGATGCCTGCACCAACTTCAAGGATGCCCTCCAGATCAATCCCAACTATCTGCCGGCACGCACGCATTACGCGCTTGCACTCGCTGGGCAGCACAAATATGTCGATGCCATCAAGATTCTCGAAGAAGGCCGAAAACTCGTCCCTCTCCGTGATGACCAGCAAGTCGAAGTGCTCAGGCTCCTCGGCAATATCTGCCTGATACGACAAGATTATCGAGCCGCGACCTATTACCTCAAAGCTGCTCGAAAAATCGATCCACAGGATGCCAAGCTCCGCCTCCTCATGGCAACATGCCTCTGCAAATCTGGCGATCTAGCAAACGGCATCGATCTGCTTCTGGAAAGCGCTCGCGCTCACGCCTGATCCCGAAACACGAGCCACTCAAACACTCAATGCGCTCGTGTTTTCAAGCATTGCCATATCATTCATGCGCCCTAACACGGCGCATTTTTTTTGCCATGCGCTACGAGCGTAGAATCGATCCACAGGATGCCAAGCTC
>JAFZFY010000235.1 GCA_017555665.1 Pseudomonadota bacterium
GCCAATAGCGCAGGCGCGCCGCCGTGTGAAACAGGCGGCGCATCCAAAAAAATGTTCCGAAGGAACCAGATATGTCAAAGCGGAAAATCAAACTGTCATCGGGGGCGCAGGCTCGCGAAAATAAGGATTTCAAGGCGCTTGCGATGCAGGTTCAGAGTGACCTGAAGGCGGGTGCGTGCCAGACGGCGCTGGATGCTGCGCGTGAACTGGAGGCGTTGCTCGCGCCCGGAGCCGAACATGCGGACGTGTATCTCGCGTCGCTCGTCTGGCAGGTCCGAGCGCTCCAGGGATTGCAGGCAGATGCCGAAGATACGGCGCGTCGTTATGCGGCTGAGGCCGAGCGGCTTGGGGATTTTGCGCGAGCGGTGCAGGGTCATCGCATCATCGCGCAGGCGTATATCGATGCAGGGCGTTGGACGGTCGCGAGCGACGCGCTCGAAAAGGCGCTGAACCTGGCGATCAGCCACAATATCGGGCGGCAGGCGCTTGAAATTTTGATGCATCTGAGCGCGGTCGAGCTCAAGATGAGCCACTATGTCGAGGCAGCGGAGTATCTGTCGCGGGCGATGCACGCGGTCGGCCAGATGGAGGAATTTCGCGATATTCGTGCGACAGGGCATCGGCAGCTCTGCGAGCTTTACGACAAGACGGGCGACGGTCAGAACGCGTGTGATGCGCTGGAAGCGGCGCTTTCGGCGCATACGGACGATGCAGAGGAGGTCTGGCTGATCGGCGTGATGCAGAGCCGTTTTGAGATGCGCAGCGGGGATGCGGACAGCGCCTGCGTGCGCCTTCGCAAGATAGAATCGGAAATTCGCAAGGCCGTGGCAGCCGGTACGGCGCGTGATGCGCAGCTGCGCATGGTGGGGCTGGAACGCGCGCAGGCCATGTGGAATCACGGCGAGAATGCAGCGGCAGAGGCGAAGATCGCCGAGATCCGGGAGGGGGCAGGGGATGCCGTGCGTCAGGCGTGTGCATTGACCGAATTTTTGTGGGCGGTCGAGAAAGGGCAGCCTGGTGCGGATCCGGACGAGGCTTGCCGTGTGTTTTCGGAGATCAGCGCGGGGATGGAGAATACCGAGATCGAGATCGCGCTTGCGGCGGCGCTCGGTCAGGCGGGGCTTGAGATCGCGCGGGGGCACTTCGAGCCGACGCTCGAAAGCCTGCTGCATATCGCGCAGACGGCGGCATTCACGCAGCTGATCCCGTTCGCGACACGGGCGCTGCTGCTGCGCGGTGAGATTTCTGAGGCGCAGGGCGACTTCGCGGCGGCGGCGCAGGACGGGCGTGATGCGTGCGAGACGTTTGTCGCGCATGTCGATGACGTGTCAGCCAAATGCGCCGCGTGTCTGATGCTTCGCGCGCAGTTTGCCGGCGCGCTCAAGACGGATTCTGCTGCCGTGCTGGACGATGCGGAGCGCAAGGCGTTCGCGCAGCTGCTGGCGGATCTGGAACGTTATGATTCCCATCACCACATCGAAGGCGTGCTCGATCTGGGGCTGGGGCTCGCGAAGATCGCGGAAATGACGGGAGACCGTGATCTCGAGGCACAGCTGCTCGATCGGGTCGGTGCGGCGCTTGAGGGACGGCAGATGGCTTTCAGGCAGATGCGTTATGCGCAGCTGCGGGGCAGGCTGGCGGGCGATGACGCGATGCTCGCGCGTGCGAAAGCGATCGCTTTGCAGAATGGGTATGCCTTATGAAACGCGCAGTCGTCCTGGTCTCGGCCGTTCAGAACCCCGAAGAACCGTTGGGTTTCGGGGAGTGCGCGATTGCGCATGACCCGGATAACGAGATCCTCAATGATTTTGATCTGATCGGAGTCGAGTGCGCGGTCAGGCTCAAGGAGCGCGGCGTGCTCGATGAAGTCGTCGTGTTGAGCATGGGGACACGGCGCGAGCTCTTGATAAAAGTGCTCGCGATGGGCGCGGATCGCGCCGTGTGGGTGTCGTGTGATACGGCCGTGCTGACACCGGAGATTGTGGCGGCTCAGGCTGTCGGGGCTTGCGGTGACGCGCCGGATACGCTGTGGCTCCTGGGCAAGATCGGTGTCAATTACGAGAGCGGCCACACGGCGCATTGTCTGGCGGCGCGTCTGGGGTGTCCTGTGGCGGATGCAGCCTGCGCGATCGAATGGGATGGCGCAAAATTCCGGGTGACTTGCGAGTCTGCATGCGCGATTCCGACGTATGTGATGACGCTGCCGTGTGTGGTGACCACAGACCTCAGGCTTGCCGAGCCGCGTTTCCCGAGCCTGCCCAACATCGTGAAGGCAAAGCGCAAGCCCGTGGAAGTGCTTGAATTTAGCGGCGATGACGCATGCCGTTCGGTGCGTGTGTTCGCAGGTGCGGATGCTCGCAGAACGTGCCGTTTCCTGAGCATAGACGAGTTTTTGGGGGATATGGAGCCTGCATCGAGATGAGCGCATGGATATGGATGGCCGCGGATGATGCGGGAATGAATGAGATGGCGGTCGCGCAGGTCGCGCAGATTTCGGCGCTTCTGGGGTGTCCTGCGCAGATCTGGTGCGCGCCCGATTTTGAAGCGGACGCGCACGCGTGTTTTGCGGGGCTTTCGGTGAAGGCGATGCCGCAATTCTGGGATCCGGATCCCGGGTCATACGCGTCGATGGTCGTCGGGCATCTCGCTTCTTTGGACTGCGTGGCTGTGCTGGGGCCGCATGCGTCATGGATGGCGCACGGGCTCTCGATGGCTGCGGCTGTCTTTGGCGTGCCGTTCTATAGCCGCATCCTGTTGTCGCATGCGCCTGAATGCGTGCGCTCGATATGCGCGAACCGCGCATGCGAGTCTGTGCGTATTTCCGGGCCTTTCATGGGCACAGTCATGCCCGGATGTGGCGCGGTCACGGCAGGGGCGTGGCATGTCTCGTCGTGTATCGGCGCGCCTGTCGGGGGATTTCATCTGCCCGAATCGATGTCGCTGGAAATGCTCGTGGACGATCTGGTGAGCCTCGACAGGGCAAATGTCGTGTTTGCCGGTGGGCGCGGTCTGGGAAGCCGCGAAAATTTTGATAAACTGGCGCATTGTGCCGAGTGTTACGGGGCTGGTCTGGCAGCATCAAGGCTTGCGGTCGATCTGGGCTGGTGCCGGAATGACCTGCAGGTCGGGCAGACCGGTCGCGCGGTCGCGCCCGATATCTATGTCGCTTTTGGTATTTCTGGAGCCATTCAGCATATCGCTGGAATCCAGAACGCGCGGAAAATTTATGCGGTCAATACCGATAAAAACGCGCCGATCTTTGAGTTTTCAGACTTTGGCCTGATCGCGGATGCGGTTCAGGTGATAGAAAGGCTTTTGAACAGGGTGGGAGAGTGACGATGAGGACTGACAGACTTGGGCTGATTGCGGCAGTGGCGTTGGTCGCCGCCGCCTGGGGATGCGGGGATCAGCAGGATGGCGATCAGAACGCATGCCAAATGGGGGATCCGATCACTTGTGTCGATGCCGAATATATGCGCTATTGCGATGGCAGGGCCTATGTTCTGGCACATTGTCCCAACGGGTGCAACATGGCGCTCGGGCGCTGTGTCGTGGAGACGGCGGGCAGTTGCCAGAGCCTGTCCTGCCCGGTTGGGCAGATGTGCGACGCATCGACGGGCACTTGCGTCTCGATTACGGGCTGTGGCACGGCTTGTCCGACGGGATATCAGTGCGTGACGCAGCCTTCCGAGATGTGCGTGCCCTCTAGATGCCTCAATGACAATGCCTGTCCCAATGGGTTTATCTGCGAGGCCTCAACATGCGTGTATGGCTCACGCGAACCCGATTGCGCGAATGGCCAGTGCTCGCAGCCCGGGTGCAAGTCGGATGCGGAATGTGGCGCAGGCAGGCAATGCGTCAGCGGCGTTTGTCAGACGGCTCCCAAAGACGAATGCCTGAAGGATTCGGACTGCGCCTCTGGTTTCGGCTGCGTTTCGCGCAAATGTGTGGAACTTGTTGTCGGGGACGAATGTGCTCAGGATGACGATTGCGGTGAAGATCAGTATTGCGTCGATGGCTTCTGCTATGACGAAGACGATGTGCCCGATTGCCTCAAAGACTCGGATTGCGGCTCGGGCGAGATCTGTTATGACGAGATGTGCATCGACCCCAAGGAGCTGTACGAATGCGCGAAAGACTCGGACTGCAGTGCGGGCGAGGTCTGTATCGAGGGGTTCTGCGAATCGGGGCAGGAAGAAGTCGAATGTATCGATGACAGCGATTGCGACGAAGACGAGATGTGCCTTGCCGGGACGTGTGTCGGCAATCAGGAGGAACCCGAATGTATCTATGATGACGACTGTCTGGATGGCGAAACCTGTGAGGATAGCACGTGTGTGAAGCAGAGTGTCCCGGCGGAATGTGCCGAGGACGGTTCGTATCCGCGTTGCGAGGATAACGCGGTCGTGACGTGTGACCAGGGCAGGCTTGTGCGGACGGCATGCGGCAGCCTGAAGGAATGTCGCAACGGCGCATGTGTCGATAAAGCCTGCACGGCGGGCACGAAGACATGCCAGAATGGGATGCTTGCGACCTGTACATCCGGCAGGACTTGGGAACTGAGCGCGTGCGGTACGGGCGAGATCTGTCTGGATGGCGCCTGTGTGGCACACGGCACGGAGCCGGCGGTCAAGACCTGCGGGACGCTTAACAAATCGGGCAGCAATGCCTGCGAGCTGAGCGGATACGGCAAGAAGATCGTGCTTCGCGGCGATGTGCTGGGGCATGATCAGACCTGGCTGGGCGGCAGTGTTGTCATCGAGGGTTCCAAAATCACCTATGTGGGGTGCGATCCCGACTTGACGAGCGCGACCGTCATCACGTGTCCCGATGCCGTGATCAGCCCGGCGCTGATTAACGGCCATGAGCACATCACGTTCTCCAATGGGATGCCGCGCAACTGGGGCGAGGAGCGCTTTGACCACAGGAACGACTGGCGGCTTGGACAGCATGGGCACACCAAGGTGCCGGGCGGGAACACAAGTGCCGGAAACGGCAATTCCGTCGTCGAGATGCGTGCGCTTTTGGCGGGTACGACATCTATCTTTGGTTCCGGTTCAGCCCCGGGGCTTGCGCGTAACCTGGATGTCAAATCTTCGACCATCGGCGGTGTTACGTCGGTTTATCAGACGTTCCCGTTGGGCGACAGCGATAATGTGCCCCGCGAATCTGGGTGCGATTACAAATATCACTCGTCCGTGCTCGAAATGGATGAAGGCTGCCCCTATGGGCCGCACATTGCCGAAGGCATCAATCAGGCTGCGCTCAATGAGCTCCGCTGCCTCAGTGGGGAGGGCGACAGCAAGGCACGCGATATCTTCAAGCCAAACCTCGCGGTCATTCACGGCATCGGCGCGACGGTCGATATCATCCAGAAAATGGCCGATAATCAGGTCAAGCTGATATGGTCGCCGCGTACCAATATCTCCCTTTATGGTGACACGGCTCAGGCGCCGCTCTATGACCGCATGGGGGTCACGATCGGGCTCGGCACGGATTGGCTCTATTCGGGGTCTGCAAACCTCCTTCGCGAGCTGAAATGTGTCGATCATATGAATCGCAATTATTACAGCCGTTATTTCACAGATTATCAGATCTGGCTCATGCCTACGTGGAATAATGCGGTCGCGTTTGGTGTCGATAAATATATTGGAAAAATAGAAACAGGCTATTATGCCGATATTTCTATATTTAGAAAGACGCCGACTCGCGATCGTTATCGCGCCGTGATCGATGCAGAAAGCGAAGATGTCTTGCTCGTCATGAAGGAAGGCGTTCGCATCTATGGCGATGCCAATATTATGGAATCTGGGGAAACCATAGATATTTGTGAGGTCTCCAAAAAATTTGACTTCAAAGCGGCTGACGCCAAAAAAGAGATCACGGGCATGGCTGTGCTCGAAGCGGCTGCCCAATATAAGATGTATTTTTGCAAAGCGCCCGAGAATGAGCCGACTTGCACACCCAAGCGCACGCGCATTACGGATACGGAAGATCAGCAGACGACGTTATATGATGGCAACTATTCGGCAGCGAATGACGCCGATGGCGACGGCATTCCCAACCATCTCGACAACTGCCCGACGATGTTCAATCCGATACGTCCGATGGATACGGCGCGAAAGCAGGCAGATGCTGACGGCGATACGATAGGCGATATCTGCGATCTCTATCCCAACTGCAAGGCAAACGATGCTTCATGCGGGGGCGGAGGTCCGGTCGTTCCGGCCGACGACAGGGATGGTGACGGCATTCCCGATTCGTCAGATAACTGCCCGGATACGCCCAATGCCGATCAGAACGATGCCGATAACGATGGCAAGGGCGATGTCTGTGACCTCTGTCCGACAAAGCCGAATCCTGGCAGCGCCTCCTGTCCGTCCGAAACGGCTTATACCGTCGATTTCTCGTGCTCCGAATGCAAAAGCGGTCCGACTGGATATAAAGGCGTTTACACGGAAACGTTTGATGATATTAAATTTGAAGCGCACGGGAACTATCAGAAATATCAGCAGATGCAGGGCATCACGATCAATGGCGATCCCGCTTCGGGCACGCGCATCGATGTGACGGGGCTCGATGGCCTGGGAACGCTTATGGTCAGCTATATTTCCTATAATCCTACAGGCGGTACAGGCACGCTCAACATTACAGCCGGCGATCATAAAGCGCAGATTATTCATACTTATGACAAGGTGAATGTTCAGGAGGAGTTCCAGATCTTTACATTCGATGACAAGAATGTCACGAGCTTCTCTTTGGTGCCGGAAGCTGGAAAATCATCGAGCAGCCACCGCGTCCATATCACCGAAGTGACCTGGACGGTTCCCTGATTTCAGGATTTCTATGGTTTGGGCGGTTTGATTTAGCCGGGCTATCGCATCGCGATACGCCCGGCTTTTTGCGCTATCGCTTCGCGATACGCGCC
>JAFZFY010000236.1 GCA_017555665.1 Pseudomonadota bacterium
AAGGCACGGGGATATTATTCGGAAGCGGCGATCTGGAAATCGCGGATCACCGCCATGTGCTGCATCTTGTTGGCCGCAGAGTCTTCCGCTTTGACCGGCGCGATCTCGCCGAGTTCGTTGTGCTTTTTATAGACACGCGAGTCGACGACGTGCCCGCGCGGGTAGGTGCGTTTGCCGACGACAGCGGCGGTTTCGAGCGCGCAGAGAGCCGGGCTGCACAGCAGGTAATCGAGCTGCTTGTGGCGTGTGGCGTTCGTCTTGACCATGCCCTCCTGGTCCTGCGGCCAGTCCGCGTATTTGGTGCCGACTTCGAACATGCCGCCGAGATGCGTCTGGATCGGATGCCAGTCGGGCTGGTTGAAATCGCCGCCGAGGATGACATAGTAGTCTTTGCCGTCCGCTTTGAGCTTGGCTTCGATCTGCTTTTTGAGCGGTTCCATTTCGGCTTCGTTATCCTGCGTGTAGAGGTGGACGCTGACGGCGAGCAGGTCGCGTTCGCCGGGAATGTCGATGACGGCCCAGTCCCATTGCCTGTCGCTGACACGGTTGGATTTCCATGCGCCGGAACTCTTGATCGGATATCTGGAGATGATGCCGTTGGGGATCTTCCCGGTGCCTCTGTGATAGACGTATTCGGGGCCAAAAGTGCTCGAAACAAAGCTCTTGATCGAGTTTTTGTTGTAATTGAATTCTTGGATCAGCACGATATCCGGCTTCATGGCCTTGAAGATTCTGATGCCTTCGCCATCGTCATACGACTGATCTTCGCCTGAAGTCGTGTTAGCCGTCATGATGCGAATGCGCGAAGACTTGACATTTGGCGAGTTGCTTGGGCGTGTCTGGCTTTTGCCGAGGAGCCCGGTGACGAGCGATTTGTAGTCGGTGGTGGCGGCGGTTTCGTCATCCAGGCATTCAAATTGGAGCGTTTCTGTGGGCAGCGTGCGGAAGTTGTCGTCTTTGGTATAGTCGAGCATCAGGCGGACATGGAATGTCCGCGTGCCGTCGGGCACTTTGTCGTCGACACCGGTCACGGTGATGAGCTGCGGTTCGTTCCAATTTTCACGGAGGAATTCGATTTTTGTCTTATCGACTTTGCCTTCAGAAGTGTCGTCTGAGATGACTTTGAGGATGACTTTGGACGCGGGTTTTGAACTGAGCGCGACGGCAAATGTCTGGGAATCGCCGAGTTCTGAGACGATATGGCTGTCTGGCTGGAGGATGTCGAGAACGTGGGTCTCGGCGGCTGCGGGGGTTGCGAGGCAGAGACCGGCGCAGAGGGAAAGAACGGTTCGGAGGCAGTTAGATGTTTTCATGGAACGATTGTTCAGGATCGATAGGGGGGTATTCGTTTGAAGGGAGTATTTGATCTGTGCCGAGGAATGTGACGGTATTCGTGAAGAAACGCTTGCGCTTGAACATCCTCTGAACTCCCTGACAGGCGGGATCGACAATATAAGACTGCGATCATTATGGCGAGTGGATTTGCTCAAAAAATATGAAAATGTATAAGGTTGATATTTGCACACAAATGGATTATGAGAAGTCGCTTTTTGGTGGTTTGCCGGAAGCGTTTGAAACTGAACCAAAGCTATTTTAGGAGAAGAGAAATGGCGAAACCTGTTGTTGATACAAGTGTGTGCGTTGGTTGTGGCAGCTGTGAAGCGGGTTGCCCGGCAGAGGCGATCAAAGTGAATGATGACGGCGTTGCCGTTGTCGATGTGGATGCCTGTGTGGAATGCCTCGCATGCATTGACAATTGCCCGGCTGGTGCCATCAGCGAAGGCGAATAATCCCAAAGGGTGCCCTTTGGAGATATTTTGAGAAAGGCATCTGCTCATGAGGATGGGCAGGTGCTTTTTTTTTTGATAATGACTGGCGTGTGGATGTGATCTCTGAGCGGACAGGTCACGGGCCGTGATGACAGCGTTTGTCTGGTAGAAAATGTCCAGTTTTGAGGGCTTTGATACTTGTGCGTGAGGGCCGTGTGTGGCTTTGTGGCGGTCTGGAGGCTTGCGCTTATCGGAGTGGTGGTGCGGTGTGTGTGCTGGGTGGCATATTGAACGAGGGGATGCGAAATGAAACTTTCAGAACTGAGAACGCGTGAATCGCTTGACGAGAGATTGGAAGCCACGCTCATGGCGTGTGCTCGGCGTGATGCATCGCTTGGCGAGGCGGTGTCGGAGGGGACACTTGAACGTTGGTATGAGCATCCCTTTTTTAGCGTGTTTGTGAGGAAGGGGTTTTGTGAGGCGGGCAGGCGTTACCTGCGAGCGCAGTATCAGCATTCACCGGACAGGAAGCGGCGCGTGCTTCAGGCGGCGGCCGTCGGGGTGATGGCGGTGGGGCCTGTGTTTGATCGCGCATTGAAGGCGGGGTTGATGCTTCCCGGATATGCGCAGTCAACGGAACAGATGTGGATGATCGGGAATCATCGCGTGCGCCGTTTTGATTTTGCGCGCCGTCGGGTGCGCGTGTATCCGAAGGTCGGTTTTTCGCCGGAGGGGATCCGTCGCGAGATCGCCGTCAGGTCGCGCCTGGGTGGCAAGTGGATACAGCCGATCCTTGAGGTGCATGAGGATGTGTTCGAGGAGCCGCTTCTGGATGCGGTGCCGCTTGACCGTGTGCCGGATGAAGTCAGACGCGCGGAGGCGTTGGATGCGGCGGCGGAGGCGATCGGGTGGCTCAATCGCAAGGATAGCCGTGAGCTATCCGGGGCTGTCTATATCGCGGCACGCCGCGAGGCTTATGAGGGCTTGCGCGCACGCGTGTACGCGCGTTTTGCCGGCCTGGATCTGTCGCTTGTGGACGAGATGTTCTCGCGTGCGGAAGCCGTGATACGGCGTGCGATGCGTGTAGAAGTGGGCATGACGCATGGGGATTTTCAGCCGGGTAACGTCCTTGTGTCGAACAGCAGTGCCTCGGGGCGTGAGATCTGGCTGATCGACTGGGAGGATGCCGGCGAACGCGCCACCGTGTATGACGTGATGACGTGGCATTTGCAGAGCCGCAGGCCAGCAGGGCTCAGCGAGCGTGTGAGATCATTTCTGTCGCGAAGCGATGTCGGTCCGTTCAGCCTGTCTTGCTCGGCAGAGCTTGCGGTGGCGATGTGGGCGGTCGAGGAGTGGCTGTGGCTTCTGGAGGCGAGTTCACGGGAGGGTATCAGCCGTGTGCCGCAGGGGCTTGGGTTGCAATTCAGGGAGCTCAGCCGCTTTTTAAAGGCGTAGCAGTGGGCTTTGTGAAAGGCGATGTTCTACGACTGTGGATATGGATTTTTAGGCTCACTCGCCGCTTCGCGGCACCCTTTCGGGCGGGATTCGGGTTTGCTTACGCTCAACCGTTTTATATTGTCCAAGGCAGGATGCATGTAGAACACGCCTCGCGTGTGTCGCGTTGAAACCGTGCGGTTCAGATGATATCCACGCTTGTGGAACATAGCCTTATGAAATGCGCATGATTTGGAGGGGGGACTGCAGAGTAAACATATTCAAGAGGCAAATTTTTAGGGTTGGCATTGATATTTAGTCTCTGATGCGAGATAATGAGAGTGTGTCTGTATTTTTAGGAGAGACAGCATGAACACAATCAAATCACTGGCTTATGCCGTTTTTTTCGTTTTTCTGTGCATTGCGCCAATTTTTGCGAATGCGCAGGATGGTTCGATCGGTCGACTGATCGATGTCCCGGATGTGGAGAATGACACATCGAAGATGAAGCTTTCCGATGAGCTTCGAGGAGCGATCGGAGATGCAGGACATATCGTATTTGATGAGACAGAGATGCGCCAGGCGGCGCGAAGCGGCGGTGTGAGCAGCAGCTATTGGCTGAATCGTGATGAGATTGCCAAGCTCAACAAGAAGATCCGGCACGATGCGATTGTCCGCTTTGTGTATCAGGGCGGAAAGAAACCGTCTATCGTGGTCTACATTTACAATGCCTATACCGGCGATATGATCCAGGATCTTGAGCGCAAGCTGAAGAAGAAGAAGCTGACAAAAGAGGACAAGTCGGCGATTGCACGCGGTGTGAACATGGTCGTGTCGGAGATTGTGCCGATTGAGTATCCGGAGGAGATCGAGATCCGCGTGACTTCAACGCCCGACGGCGCGACCGTCATGCGCAACGGCCAGAGAGTCGGCACGACGCCTTATCTCCTCAAGATGGAGGAGCGCAAAGGCGCAAGCGAGCAGTGGACGATCTCGATGGATGGCAAGGAAAGCGTGACGCAGCTGATCGCGCTGGACAAGACGGAGACGTATTCGGTCATTCTGAACGACCTTCCGAACCCGACGAGCGACGGCACACGCGGCAAAGTGACAGGCGGCACGGGACGTCCGATTTTCTGGCTGGGGTTCAATGTGAGCCCGACGATCCGCAAGCTCGACTCGTCGGCCGATGACGGCACGCCGATCGCGTACAAGACGCAGGTGTTCCCCGAATTTTCATTTGATGTCGGTCTTTTCCCGTTCGGTCTTGCGAGCACGAACCAGTATTTGCAAGGGCTTGGCGTGCAGCTTGGCGTTGGGTTCGGTTTCCTTGACAGCACGCTCGTGGTGAATGTCGGCGACAATCATGAATGCACGGTGAACAACACGGCAGATGGCTCGGCAACGGTCACGTGCAACACATCCTATATTCGTTTCAATGCTGATCTCGTCTATCGGCTGCTACTTCAGAAGAAAGGCGAGCGTTTGAATCCGAACGGTCTTGCGCTTGATTTCGTGCTCGGTTTCAACCTGGCGAAATACACGATCGACACGAACCCGATCTATACCGGTCATGATTATACGGGCATGAAGATCGGCGCGAAGTTTATGACGCCTCTGGGACTCAACAACCTCCGTTTCGATGCCGGCCTGAATTTCTATATCAACGGCGGTCAGGGCGATATCGGCAAGCTTTCCAAATGGGGTAGCCTGAAGGAACGGAGCTGGGGCCTCAATTTCGCGTTCCACTTGCTGTATGATATGTGGCGTGGCATTTATGCGCAGGTCGGCTATTCGCTGACCTATATGTACACGGATTTCGGTGGCGTAGGCTGTCTTGACAGGCATTGTCTGGTGCCGAAAAACGCCGAGAGCAAGGATATGTATCACGAGATCATGCTTGGCCTCGGTTACATGCTTTACTGATATCCTCCGTAGCCGGATGTCATGAGGACGCGCCCAATCGGGCGCGTTTTTTTTGTGTGTGTTGC
>JAFZFY010000237.1 GCA_017555665.1 Pseudomonadota bacterium
TGCCTCGGAAGTCGCGCGGCGCATCGCGCCGGGCGGCTCGCTTGTCGGCTTTGATCGAGACCCGGATGCGCAGGCGGCGGCGCAGGCGCGTCTCGCGGTGTTCGGTTTGCCGTCGGTCTTTATCCAGTCGTCGTTTGCGGATCTGGATGAGGCGCTTCGGGTACGCAATATGCCCGATCGTGCTGCCGGCGGCGGCTTCGATCTCGCGCTGGCAGATTTCGGCCTGTCGTCGCATCAGATCGATGAGGTTTCGCGCGGCTTTTCGTTCCAGAGCGAGGCGCCGCTCGATATGCGCATGAGCCAGTCTGGGGAGACTGCTGCCGAGTTTCTCAAACGTGTGAGCGACACGGAACTCGCCGATATCTTGTACAATTATTCGGATATCCGGCAGTCGCGCGCGCTGGCGCGCAAAATTACCGAGCGAGCCCGCGCCGGCGAATTGCAGACGACGACACAGCTCGCCTCGCTCTGCTGCGGCATCATGGGCTATCCCAAACCGGGGCATCCGCATCCGGCGACGCGGGTTTTTCAGGCCATCCGCATTGCGGTCAATGACGAATTTGGTGCGATCGATGCCTTTTTGCGCGACATTCCGCGCTGGATGAAGCCTGGCGGCCGCCTCTGCATCATCACATTCCATAGCGGCGAAGATCGCCGTGTTAAAGAGGCTATGCACAAATGGCAGAATCCCTGCACTTGCCCCCCGCGCCTGCCAGTTTGCGTCTGTCATAAAGTGCCGCTCGGGCACGTCATCGCCAAAAAGCCTATTGAGGCATCCGATGCCGAACTCGCAGAAAATTCGCGTGCACGCAGTGCCAAGCTTCGCGGATTTGTGTTCGACTGAGCGGTGTGACATCGCTTCTGTGGGCGCATTGCTCTGCATAGCTGCGCCCTATGCGCTGTAAGCGGGCTTAAAGCGGATCAACTCAGGTTCGCGCCCATTAAATTCATAACTTGCCCCACACGAATCCATGAGCGTACCATCCGCATCATAAACACGCTCGGAAAATTCCCCCTCAACATCCACATAAGGATCTAGCCTCATCCGATTGATCGGTTCTTCCCGAATATAAAAACAAACAAGGCAATCACAGACTTGGCTCTCGATGACTTGACGCATCAAAGCCTCGGCGCCTTCCAGGGAATCCGAATACCCCCCACACGGTCTCAAAAACTTCGAACTCAGGATACCGATGATTGTCAAAATAACTGACAGCACTAATACTAAAAATATTGGTCATGGTGAAATCCCTTATTCTCATTGCAGAGCTTTTTTAGCTCGTTATCATATCAATATGCAATAATAGGGTTACAATCATTGTTATACGTCTCAAAGATTGCCTCAGGCGAATCATAATAGAAGCTACTATTATAATTCTCGATTAAAGCTGTGATTCTTGAACTATAAACCTCTATAAGCGCATGAACCACATCCACACGCTTCATCTCAGCCACTTTTAGAATGAGCCTCTTATAGACTTTCCCAATATCCCAATGTGTTGGCACTGAATATTCACATGACGAGACATTATCAAATGAGCCAGTTGTGATATGACATTCATCAATCAGGTCATCTGACACTCTATCGATGTTATCACTATGATAGACATCAGCCAGATCATAGATTTTTTGAATGCGCTCAAAACCAAGTGTCTGAACGATAAACGATGGATCGTTTTTAGTCTTTCTCGCGATATAGCCAATCAAACTGCATGTAAAAAATAAATCGTTGCTTTTCGTATCTTCACGACCAGTCATGGTTTTGCAATCTCCGATTTAACAAAGGTTAAACATTTAAGCGCATTGTCGGTACAGAAATTGATTTGATGCGTTGGATACTTGAATTTTGCTAACACCCAGAATTGCTCTCGTGTAATGATACCATCATTATAATCTGATATCAAATTATAAATCTGGTCATTCGCCATAGCACCAATAACAATATCATGCGTGTGTGGTTTTCCACTACGGCAAGCAATAATAAAGTCGAGCCATTCATCCGTCATGGTTTTGAACTCCAAAATGTCCAAATTTTCATTGACGAGCAACGAATAAACATTAACCACCGGCTTATTATACCTTCTAGCCCATCGGAGTGCCTGCTCTTTGATGACCGTACAATAAAAACCAGCCCCAAAATCCTTTGTGTTTCTTCCGATAATGACTTTAGGCTTTTGAACCTCGGTATAACTACCATGATAAACGAGCATTTTACCCATGATACGTCTCCTTACGGTTAGCCAACAATATCCCCAGAAATCTAACTGAATGTCAAAACGCTATGCTTCCTCGTGAATCATCTCCAATAAATCGGTACGTCGGAACGTCGCAGATAATTGCTGAAGCGAAATATCTCGATTTCCATAACAGCGCTTGAGCGCACGATCCAATTGGTTTATTGCATCGAAATAATACACATCGAAATGGGAATCCAGCGCATTCTTCAGATTGGAAAATTTTCCAGGTGTGATCTGCGCATCCTTCCAGAAATCAAGCACTTCGTGCTCGTTCTTCACGATATCAATCCACGTATCGACCTTTTTGAAATTCGATTGTATCACCTTCATCGCGCACCTCGCAAAATCGTCAAAACAATTCCTGACTTCCTTATTATATCAAACACACACGCGTTTTGCATCGCCTTTTGTGGCTCGACTATTGGCTACGCCAATACGCCTCGCCTTTCGGGCTATCGGCGACGCCGATACGCCCTCCGCGCTCGCCTATGCGCTCGCCGCCGTTCCGGGCGGCTATGCACATACGGCTCGCGTGTTGCATATATTTCCAATAAACTAATCATTTACCGCTTTCAACAATACATCTCGTGCATCTGAATAAAAGCGAATATCGATTTTTGTCGCCATCTCATCGGATAAGTCCATCAGCTGACGCCGGCATGAAACAGGCATAAGAATGACATTTGCGCCCTTTTCGACGGCAATTTCGACGAGTGAAACTGGATTACAAATTGGCTCTATTGAACCACCCAAATTGATTTCACCAACCATCACCACGCCTCCACGGATACTCAGTTTCATCAATGACGTACAAAGTGCAACCAAGGATGCCACACCTAGTTTTGCCCCTGATTTTGACGCATCAAAAGCACGAAGCTGAACGGTAAACTCGTGATGACGCGGATCTTTGTCGCCCACAAGTTGCATCGAACGCGCATATAAGTTCTGTTCTGCGCAGCTCAGACTCTCTTTAAACGCAGGTGGAACAGGCTTATTGAGAATTCTCACGCCGCTTCCTGGTTCTTCGTTGACTTCGATGCGATAAAGCCCCGGGTTATCGTCTTGGCCACCTGGTGAAATCGTCCACACCTGCCCCGGTTCAAGCGGCTCCGAACCAATACAATTCTCGCTCTGTAGTTCTGGTGTGGATACAAATTTCTCTATCCCATTTTCCCCCATTGTATAACTAAAATGTGTATTTCTAAACTCTGCCGAACCTATTCGCTTTTGCTGCTCTTTAACACGCCGTCTCGCTTCCATGGCAAGATGAACTGCCCACTCTATATCCTCATCAGGAATATCACATTCTCCGGGATATAATAATTTTAGAAGACCGCTCACTGTTTTATTCACGGCATTGGAATCCCGTCCCGATAAAGCACCGCCATAGAATACACGGTTTTGCAAACAATGAATACGGCTTTGATAACGCAATTGACTCCAACACTCAGACAAGAAATCACTCACCAACCCAAAGTGATCTGTCAATAATTCTTTATGAATCTTTGGTACATCCCATCCAGGCAAATAGGCATGAATTCTATCCATGAATGCAGTGTCGTTGCGCATTTCCGGCGGAAGAGGGCCAAACAAATGCCCAATTCTCTGCTGATGCTCAACATCAACATCAAAATTACCGACCATGACAATGCTGCCATCCGCACGGATGCTCTCTTTTCCACGACTGAATTCTCCGGATTCCATATAACCTTTCATGATGTTGACGCCATCTTTCTGATCAAATGAAATGCCCGATACTTCGTCAAAACATACGACATCATACTGACAGACCAATCCCCGTTGCCCTGTCGCATTATTCACAAACATACGAGCCACAGTAGCCTTTCCACCAGATATGAGGTGTGCATAAGGTGAGATCTGTTGAAATAGATGACTCTTTCCTGTTCCGCGAGGACCTAATTCTACAAGATTATAGTTTCTTTCTACAAATGGAACCATACGTAACATCATTGCGTTACGTTCTCTAGGTGAGAGTTTATCTGGATCAAACCCGATAGAGCGAAGCAATAATGATATCCATTCATCCGTTGTAAAGTTTTTCCGAGCTTTGGTCAGAATATCGATCACATTTCTTTTGGAAAGCTGTATTTCTCGGAGTGCAATAATCCCAAAAGGTCTTCCCTTGATCTCCTGCGCGATTGCGGCATCATATGTCAACGTTATTTCGGCATAAAAACCTCCTGTCAGCATGCGTTCATGCTCTTTTACCATTTCAGGGCTAATGCGCACATCATTGAGACGGAGACTAGGCAATGTTGCAATATATGAATCTGTTTTGGCATCCAGACGTGCCGAAATCAAATCTATCAATTTGATTTCCCCTTCTTCACGTGCCCTGGCCTAAAACAATTCCTCCTCACCTGCCCTAACGGTCCGAGTACTTAGCTGACGTTGAACAATATCAAGCCCCTCGTCAATTTCATCTTGATCCACGCTGGCACAGTATCGTCCCAGTAAAAATTCGACGACATAAGTCGGCACCGGAAACTGACGGCTAAAAGTGCGCACCAAATCTTTACGTACCAAATAACCATCAAGGCTTTCTATCGCTTTATGATCCAAATTATCAAGTTCGAGCATTTTTATGATCCTTTGTAAGCGCCTAATAATCCCACGTCTTTCGTAAGTCTTTAAAATATTGCACACTCCTCTGTCAACTATGTCAACATTGACATAGTTTTTCATAGTACCTGTGATTTCTGGAGGAATGTGCAATGAGAGTCAGCGAAGCGAA
>JAFZFY010000238.1 GCA_017555665.1 Pseudomonadota bacterium
AAGGCCGATAGCCCGCGCCACCAAAGAAAATAGCGGATATCTCACCGCACAACTCATGGAGATTCAAATGGCAAAGCATAAGTTATGGATCGCCGCACTATTGATCGCGGGCTGGAATTTAGGCTGTGATGACGCATCATCCACCGCATCGGGATCGCATCCCGGTGACGACAGCTGCCAATGCACCGACAGCCAGGTGTGTGTCGAAGATGTCTGCTACGATCCCAAAGACCTTTGCAACGGCATCAAATGCGCGGACTCGCAGGAATGCGTCGACAATGTCTGCACCGACAGCCCCGGCGAACCCGAACCCGGCGAACCAGAAGACAAATGCGGCGAACAGACCTGTGATGAAACAGAGACTTGCCTGAACGACACCTGTGTCGCCAAAGACAAAGTGTGTGGCAATACCGTCTGCCTGGATATCGAGCTTTGCCACAACGACAGCTGCGTGCCCAAAGACAAGATGTGCAACGCAGTCGTGTGCAAGGAAGACGAATCATGCCAGACGGAGATCTGCGTGCCCAAAGACAAGGTCTGCGGAAGCCAGGTATGCACCGACACGCAGAGCTGCCGGGATAGCCAGTGCGTCGAACAGGAAAAGCTCTGCGGCACCGAGGTCTGCACCGATGCCCAGATCTGCGTGACCGGCCAATGCATCGACAACACTCGCATTTGCGGCGATGCCGTTTGCAGCGCCTCGCAGGTCTGCCATGACGGCACCTGTGTGGCGGCAGCCCATATCTGCGGCGAATCCGTATGCAAAGACCAGCAGATCTGCGTGAATGATGCCTGCCAAGATCCGGCACCCGCACAGATTCAGACCGTGCTCGAGGCCGCGCCAGTCGTGTCCGAAAGCGGCTCTTCCGTTCAGGTCAGCGTTTCGCTCACGACACAGCCGACTGCCGATGTCAGGCTCTCCATCCTCTCCGATAACACGAAGGAGCTGACGGTTTCGCCGGCAACCATGACTTTCACGCCAGAAAACTGGGAAACGCCGCAAGTCATCGAGGCGACAGGCGTGGATGACCCCCTGATCGACGGCTCGGTCAAATCGAATATCATCATAGCCTCGGCTTCGGAAGACACGGCTTACGCGGGACTCAGCCGCCAGATCGCCATCACGACCGAAGACGACGATGAGGCAAAGCTCCTGGTCACATCCACAGGCATGTCGCTCGCCGAAAATGGCGACGAAACGGCTCAATTTACCGTCGTGTTGAGCGCGCAGCCGACTGCGGAAGTCGTGATTTCACTGGCATCTTCGGACACTTCCGAGCTCACGATCCTTGGATCGGATAAACTGATCTTCACGGCAGATCAATGGAACACGCCGCAGACGGTCACGCTCAAGCCCGAAGATGACTCGGTGGCAGACGGCATTCAGCCCGTATTCATCAAGCTGACGAGCGAATCGGAAGATGCCAATTTCAATCTATTGGAAGCCGAGACCGAAAACTACAACATCACGGACGATGAAACCCCCGGTGTCGTCATCACGCCGTCCGCGACAACGCTCACCCCGGATGCCGCGCAGATCGAAGTCACGATCTCGCTGACCGCTCCCCCCGTGGCTGATGTCGTCGTCTCGCTTGCCACGACGAATGAAACGACTGCGGCGCTTGCCGAAACGACATTCACGTTCACCCCAGACAACTGGACCGAGGGGCAGAAAGTGACGTTCAGCAACACGGATCCGATGTCGGCAGCCGCCGCGCTGACCACAGAGACGCTTTCGGCCATCGCCATGGGCGAAGGCGCGTATGAAAACATCAAGAGCAACGAGATTGCCCTCAAGATATACGCCATGACATCGATCGAACTGGAAAAGGCTCGTACCTGCGAGATGCAGCGCGTCACGCTTCTGCCGGGCAAATACAAGCTTGAGGCCTGGGGCGCACAGGGCGGTCTGGATGGTCCCGGAAACGGCCCGATACATGTCGGCGGCAAAGGCGGCTATGCCACAGGCGTGATCGAACTGTCCGAAAAGAAAGACATCTATGTGATGGTCGGCGCATTCAGCCTTGATTTCAACAATTACCCAGGGTTCGTGCCGTGCAACGGCGGCGGCATCAACTCGGGCAGCTCGACGGGCGCAGGCGGCGGCGGCGCAACCCATATTGCAGCGACCGAACTCGGCGAACTCCCCAATTATGAAGACAGCAAGTCGGATGTCTATCTGGTGGCTGGCGGCGGCGGCGGTGCCGGCGACTATGCCGAAGGCGGTGCCGGCGGCGGTGAAACCGGCGGAAATGGCGTCGGCTCCAATTCCGGTGCCGGTGCCACACAGACGACCGGCTTCAAATTCGGTCAGGGCGAACCTGCAAGCGGCCAGAATCCCGGCGGCGGCGGCGGCTGGTTCGGCGGCAAGCGAAGCAACGGCGGCGTGAATGCCGGCGGCGGCGGCGGTTCAGGCTATATCGGCGGTGTCCTTAACGGCGAAATGACGGCTGGCGTGCAGGATGGCGACGGCAAAGCCAAAATCACGGTGATCGATAACTAAACGGCCTTTCTTTGCACGCGTCCACGCAATCCACCGCCCCGTTACGGCGAGGGATTTGACGCGCGGTGATGCCTGCCGCGTACACACGGCGGCAGGCGACACACACGGTCGCATGTGACGCACACACACGGTCTCATGTGACACACACACGGCTGCATGCACCGCACACACACGGCCTCATGTGACGCAAACACACGGCTGCATGCACCGCACACACGGTCTCATGTGACGCAAACACACGGTCTCATGTGACGCAAACACACGGCCTCATGTGACGCAAACACACGGCTGCATGCACCGCGAACACACGGTCTCATGTGACGCACACACACGGTTGCATGCACCGCGAACACACGGCAGCATGCACCGCGAACACACGGTCTCATGTGACACACACACGGCTGCATGCACCGCAAACACACGGCTTATAGCACGATATCGGCCTGTGCGCCCTGAGCCTTGTCATCGCGATCGTGAAGCTGAATGCGGCCGTTGTGGTCTTCCACGATCTTGCGGACAATGGCGAGTCCGAGCCCGGTGCCGTCAGATTTCGTGGTGAAATAGGGCATAAAGAGCTTTGTTTTCTGCTCGTCTGTCAGGCCTGGCCCGTTATCGATAATGCTCAGGCAAAGCGCATGGCGCGAATCTTTTTCTGCAACCGCACAGATCATGATGTCGATCTGCGGCGATATCTTGGCATTGCGAGCCGCCTCGATGCCGTTGCGCACAATATTGACGATGACGCGGCGCATGAGTTCGTGATCGATCTCGATCTGCAGATCGCGAACAGACGGCTCCAGGTCATGAAGCACGATCTTCGCTTCTTCCTCAAACTGCGGATTTTGCTGGATCGTCTGTTTTACAAACTCGCTGAACACGGTCAGTTTCTTTTCGGGAATCGGCATGCGCGCGAATTCACTGAAGTTCTTGACGAGTTTTCGCAGCGTCTCGGTCTCTTCGGTGACGATCTCGACGGCATTGGTCAGGAGCTTGCGATATTTGGCCGGGTTATCGATGTAATCGTCGAACTTCTTATCGAGCTGCTGCACCGCGAGCACGATGGGCGTGAGCGGATTCTTGATCTCATGCGCGAGCCGTCTGGCCACTTCCTGCCACGCCTGCATGCGCTCGATATAAGCCTTGGAATCCTGCGCCTCGCGGATCTCGTCGAGCATGGCATTGAACTGCGCCATGAGGAACGAGACCTCGTCATTACCGCGCACGTCGATCTTCGTGTTGAGATCGCCCTCAGCGGCGCGTTTGGTGGCTTTTGTCAGATCACGGATACGCCGCGAAAGCGGAATGGCGATCAGGAATGCCGCCGCAATCGCGAGAATAAAGAAGATGGCGCTGCTTGAGATGAACAGTTTTTGATAGAGATCTGTCACGCTCGCGGTGCTATCGTCGTTCTCCATCGTGGAGATAGAGTCATGCCGATGCCGTGTTTCGCCGAGCTTCATATATGTCTGCGTCTGGGCATTCGGTATGGCAAAGATGACGAGAAGGCGCACGCCCTGAAGCGAGGCCGGCAGCGCGCTGCCTGAAGCGACGACGCTCAGATTTTCTGGCAAAGACGGCGATGCGATCCCAGGCCATTCGTCATCTTCCACGGGTTCAGCCACGAGAATGGGAATCTCGTCCGTATTGCCATCCGGCGTGACGATGATCGGCTTATTTTTGAGATCGTCCCGCGAATACAAAGCAATCGGCAACGTGAATGCCTGAAACTGATAGGCTTCGCGATCTTTCGGAAAGCTGCCCGCCTGCGCAAGCGCGGTCATGTTATGGGAAAGCCTGATATCGACGACGATCTCGTTCTCCGAGGCAATCTCGTCAAACAGGTTCTGTATATCCGCCTGAAATTCCGGACTCTGCCGGACATCGATCAGGCGGCGAATCTGATACTTATCGAGGAGCGCATCGACCTTATAGCTCACTTCCTTTTCGATCAGCCGGACGCGCTCAGACTCTGATTTCACCCAGGCGCGATAGATATCCGAAACGCTGGCAATACTCTCGACCGCTTCATCCTGAAGGTTCTGATTGAAGCCGGAGATCTTGTAGAAGAAAAAGAGCGCACTTGCCACGGGAATGACGGCGATGAGCAACATCGCCGTCACGAGTTTCGAGGTATAAGACGACAGGAACCTGTCGTTCTGCCCGGATTTTTGCTGCATCACGACGCTCAGGCCTGTGTGCCGCTATCGCCCTGATTTGCGGACGGATCCTGTGCCTGCTGCTGTGCCCGCTGTTCGGCTTCAGCGCGCTCGCGTTCCTCTTTTTCCTTGGCATAGACGAGTTCATGCCATTCGCAGCTGCACGCCGAAAGATCCGCGCTGAGCGATTCATAATCCTCAAGCGTCGCGTCATCCTTGTTGAGCGTCATATCCGCGCGTTCAAGGAGGTCTTTGGTCTTCTTGATGAGGTCTTCGCTTGCAAGCGCCGACTGTTCGCGCAGCATACGGGCGTTGCTGAGGTTCAGCGATTCAGCCTTGTTGCGCGCGACCTGGAGGTTCTTGCGCTTCTCATCGGCATCGCGAGCGGCTTCCGCATCGGCGATCGCGCTTCGGATCTCATCATCCGTCAAGCCGCCAGCGCCCATAAGGACGAGCGATTCGTTCTTGTTCGTCTTTTTGTTCGTCGCCGACACGCGAAGCACGCCATTGGCATCGATATCGAATGAGACCTCGATCTGCGGCACCGCGCGCGGCGCTTTCTCGATATCGCTCAGTTCAAACTGCCCCAAGAAGCGGTTTTCTTCCGCGAACTGCCGCTCGCCCTGATAGACATCGATCGTCACGCTTTCCTGATTGTCGACCGTCGTGCTGAAGAGCTTCGTCTTCTTGACGGGGATCGTGGTGTTGCGGTCAATGAGCGGCACCATGAGGCCGCCGTTTGCCTTGACACCGAGCGTGAGCGGCGTGACATCGAGCAGCACGATATCATTGACTTCGCCCGAAAGCACGCCGCCCTGGATCGCGGCACCGATCGCGACGACTTCATCGGGATTGAGGCTGTGATTCGGCTTGCGCCCAAAGAACCGCTCGACCTCTGCCTGCACGAGCGGAATACGCGTCGAGCCGCCGACGAGAAGCACTTCCGCCACATCTGACGGCTTGAGCCCCGCGTCATCAAAGGCGCGCTTGCAGCAATCGAGGCTTCGCTGCACGAGCGGCTGCATCATGGCTTCGAGCTGCGCGCGCGACAGGTTGGCACGCAGATGCTTCGGCCCCGACGCATCGGCTGTCAGGAACGGAAGATAGATCTCGGTCGTGACCATCGACGACAGCTCCATCTTGGCCTTTTCTGCCGCTTCGCGCACGCGCTGCGCGATCATGGCATCGCCGCGAATATCCATGTGATTCTCGGCCTTGAAGCGGTCAAACAGCCAGTCTGCAATCGCCTGATCGATATCGTCACCGCCCAGGTGCGCGTCGCCGTTCGTCGCAAGCACCTCGATCACGCCGCCGCCCAGCTCAAGGATCGAGATATCGAAAGTGCCGCCGCCAAAGTCATAGATCGCGACTTTCTCATCCTTGTCCTGATCGACCCCATACGCCAATGCCGCCGCCGTCGGCTCGTTGATGATCCGGCGCACTTTCAGACCCGCGATCTCGCCGGCCACCTGCGTCGCACGGCGCTGCGCGTCGTTGAAATATGCCGGCACCGTGATCACCGCCTCCGTCACAGGCTTGCCAAGAAACTGCTCCGCACATGTCTTGAATTTCGACAATATCTGCGCGGAAATCTCGCTCGGGCTATAGATCTTGCCGTGAATGCGGACACCGAGGTCGCCGTTGAGCTGATCACATGTCTCATACGGCACGCTCTTGCGCTCAGATTCGGGAATCTCGTCATACCGCTTGCCCATAAAACGCTTGATCGAATAGATCGTGCCGAGCGGGTTCACAAGACACTGACGGCGCGCCATATCTCCCACAAGCGTGCCTTCATTCTCTGTATAGGCGACGACACTGGGCGTCACCCTGCTGCCCTCCGCGTTCGCGATAACAACGGGCTTGCCGCCCTCATAAATACTTAATACCGAGTTTGTCGTGCCAAGGTCTATACCGATAATCGCCATGATCTGATTCCTTTATTCCCTGATATGTTCCGTGATTTGCGAACGGCCGGCGGCCATGAACGCCACACCTTAAACGCGACATCCCCCAAGGCAAGATTTTTTCTTTTGCGACACGCGCAAAAAATGATGAATCCGCTCAAAAAAGTGTTGAATCTCTCCCCTTGATACCATTACAAACAAAAAGCTAGCAATCATGGGTTCATCCCTCTCGGAGGATAATATGTCGAAGAAATTATTTGTGGGCGGACTAGCCTGGGCAACGACAGACGACTCTCTGCGCGCCGCTTTCGCGCCTTTTGGAAAGCTGACTGAGGCCAAAGTGATCTGCGACCGTCAGACAGGACGTTCACGCGGTTTCGGCTTCGTCACTTTCGAGTCGGATGCCGATGCCGATGCCGCCCGACAGGCCCTCAATGAAAAAGAGCTCGACGGGCGCGTGATCAGGATCAATGACGCAGACGAGTCTTCTAAAAAATCACCGAACGCCCCCAAACGCCCTTTCCGGCCCAAACAGGATAACGGCACTGCTGAGGATCGGGATCCCGCGCGAAACGATGCGCGAAAGTCCTTCAATCATGCGGATTTCCCCTTCATGCCTGATACCAATGCTGGGCGCGGCGGACGCGATAACCGCAGAAAAGACCGAAAAAAAGACCGCGACAAATACGAGGATGACGATCGCTGGTAATTCGGTCACGCCTTTAAAGGCGAGCTTTTGGGCTGCGCCCAATACGCCCGCCATGCGCCCGGCTATCCTGTTCAGGATACGCCGGGCGTTTTTCATTTTCTTGCAGGTAGAGTATAATTACGCCCGGTATCGTTCCTCTCGATCCAGACGCAATACGGAGACGCATCATGACCAATACTGAAATCATAAAAAAACTCAGGCGCCTCGATACCCTGCTCAAGCTCAAAAAATGCAGCAACAACCTTGCGGTCGCGGTCCGGTCTGCCATCGAGAACATCGAAGGCTGGGACTTTTCCGTCGAGGAACGCCTCAAAACCACCCAGCCGAGGATCCTCTTTCCCGAACTCGGCCCCAAGTTCATCCGCATCTTTGATGAACTCATCAAAACCGGCGATATCGCCATGATCCACGCGCTGCAACCCGAATTCGACCCATTCTTCTGCGATCTCTGCGAGATTCCCGGCATTGGGGAGACCATGGCACGCCGTATGTTTTTTGACCGAAGCATCCGCTCCATGGATGACCTGCGCATCGCCTATACGAACAACATCCTCCAGAAGATCCCCTCTTTCGGCGAAGCGCGCTTCAAAGCCATCGAAGCTGTGCTCTGGCACTCCCAGGGCAAAGATCACCCCTCCTGGGGAGAAATACCAATGTCGGCACTGCTGCCGCCAGAAGAGGAGGAACCCGAAATCATGGGATCTCAGCTTGAACTCTTTACGACCGATGCGCTCAAATCCGCTCAGACACAGCAGCCGGATGCGCCGGCCCCAGATATCCCCAAAGCCGACACGCCCGCCGCGGCTCAAGCCGATACGCCTGCAGACGATACCGATGCCCGCGATGACAAGCTGCGCGAACAGGCGCGATCCCTCACGGAACTCTTTGAAGAACTCGACCGCCGGGCAGAGACCATGTCTTCTGGCCTATGCCATCCCATCGAAATGCCTGCCGCGAATGAGGCGCACACGCCGCGAGAAGATCACTATTCTCAGGAGTTTCGCACATCCAATTCCTTTCTTTTCCGCGAAAGCCCCCATGCAGACGTTTCAGATCCGGAACGCGAAGCCGATCTTCTCCTCAAGACGGAATCTGAACAGGACCTCGACGCGCAGATCGAGCATGCCGTCCAAGCCATCCCCCCCGAAGATCCCCAGATCGCAGCCCAGCTCAAGGACACGATCGCCAAAGATCTCGCCGAACACGGCCTCATGCTCCACACGCCAGATGCCGCCCCGCTTTGCGCGCAGAATATCATCGCCAGATCGATCTACGCCAAACGCCTCGTCGCCGAAAATATACGCGCGCGCGTGCTCTCTGCCGATATCGTCCGCCTGCAGCACACCGACATCGAGGATCCGGATCTGCCCCTGCTGAACGGCGATCTGCGAGCAGACGAGATCCAGGCGCACACGGTCGATGCCGATTTCATCGAGGCACACGAAGTCTGGTGCCACGTGCTGAGCGCACACATCGTGCGCCAAAAATGAGGCAGAAATGATCACAGCGATTTTACAGTATCTTCCAAAGCATCCGACGCATGCCGTCCGGACAGATTCTTTTTCAAAATTTCAGTCAGTCTGCGGGATGATCGAACAGGAGAGCTATCTCGCGGGGCATGCCGCCTGCCACGCCGTGATGAACGGCATGAGCCGGACCATCGCATCGGATGCGGATATTTCGGACAAGGCTTCGATTTCTCGCGGTCTTGAGCGTCTGTTTGCCGCCGGGCCGTGGGAATGTCTCGTCATCCCCGGTCTGGTCGATGCCGAGATGCAGCAAGCGGTCACCGAAATATGCCGCAAGCATCTGGATGATTTCGACTTCTGCGTGATCATGGATATGCCGCGCCAGTCGGATGTATCCGAGATCATCAGCCGCCAGAAATCATCGCCGCGCTTCGTGTCGTATGCCTGGCCGTGGGTCTCGACGGTGACACCGGGCCGCCGCAGTGCCGAGTATCTGCCAGCGTCGTGCCTTGTTCCGGCCCTGAGCCTCGGCTGCACGCGGTCGTTGCGCGGGGTTCACGATATCTCGATCGCCGCGTCCGATGTCGAGCGCCTCCGCGATGCCGGCGTTCAGGTCATGCACGAGATCGTCGAAAACCGCCGCCTGGTCGGTCTGGCAAGTCCAGTCTGTGCCGTCGAAAGCGATCCGTTTATGAGCGGTGTCGCGAACATGCCCAACGACGGGCCGCCGCGTACCGTGATCGCGATCGCAGGCGACTGTCCCGACATGGCCGTGGAGGTCATGATCCGCGAAGCCCTCGAAACCCAGAGCGCCGCCCTCATCCGCCAGTACGGCAAGAACGACATCTCGCTGTGGGGCGCACTGACGCGCATGTCGATATCGGTGCTCAACGGGTTCCGCGATCGCGGTCTGATCAAGGATTTCCGCGTGCGCTGCGACTCCGAGACGGCAGAATGGGGCACGCCGGAAAGCCCGGTCGTCGAAGTCATCCTCACCTATCCGCAACGCGTCAAATCGGCTCAGTTCAACGTCATATAGCCGTGTCTTCGGGCTTGCGCGTGAGCAGGCATATCTGGCATTTGCCGTATTTCCGCTGTTTCAGGCAGCTGAATGCGTCGGGGATCTCGAGCGTGTCTGCCGCGTTAAGCTCGACCGAGATGATGGCGTTCGGGCGCAGCCGTCGGGTTTCGGCAAGCATTTGAAGGGTCTGCGGCATGAGCCCCGCCGTATATGGCGGATCGCAGAGCACGAGATCGTAAGGATCCGGCGGCAGCCTGTACCAGTCGCGCGGCGATTGTCCGAGGATGGCCTTGGCAGACTCGCCTGCACGCAGCGTGGCGATATTTTTGGCGAGGATCGCGTAGTGTTCGCGCGAACATTCGACGAAATCGACATGCGCCGCGCCCCGGCTCCAGGCTTCGAGCCCGAGCATGCCGGCACCGGCAAACGGATCGAGCACGCGAAGCCCCTCAAACGTGCCGAACTCGCTCATCAGCATAGAGAACAGGGCTTCCCGGACGCGGACGAGTGTCGGGCGCACGCCTTCGCCTTGTGGAACGAGCAGCTTCGCGCCTCGCCGTTTTCCTGCAATGATTACGGGCATATCTGTCCTTATTTGGTGTCGTGTTTTGGGGGATGTCCGGCTATGTCGCGCCGCGACATACGCCGGACCGGCCGGCGCTATTTCATACGCGCCGGCATGTGATCTGGGAATTGCCAAAGGCGCGTCATGCCAGTCACATAAGGGATTTATTTATCCGGGGCTGGATTGGGCTGCGCCCCCGGCTGCACCGGCGTGTACCGCCGTCTGCTGGGCTTTCCTGGATCAATCCGCTGCTCGGCGTTGAGCGATTCCTCAAGGTTTGCCTGTCTTGCCTTGACCATTCGAGGCACGCGCGAGACATGCGAGGGTTCAGCCTGTCTGACGTGCGGATCGCCGGGGGATGGCAGTGCCGGTTCCGCGGTCTGCCGTGCCGGTTCCGGCTGTTTTACAGGCACGCCCCCAGAAGCCTGAGGTAGCGGCCGCCCCTGCTCCTGCCTGGCCTGCCGCCGTGACTGTTCCTGCCTGATCTTCTGTTTTGCCGGATCGGTTTTGACCTTGGCATGCGCCCGTGCCGGGCGTTTGGCTGGCACGGCTTTGAGCGCGGCTTCGACCGGCTTGGCATCGGCTGGCCTCGCTTCGGCAGTTTTAGGCAGCTTTCGCCGTTTGGCAGGCTTCTCTGCCGGGTTCGCCACAGGCTCGTTTTTGGCGGCGGGCTGAGCCACCTGTTTCCGGATGGCGTTCGTCGGATCTATCCGGCGGACGTGCATGGTCGTCGGCGGCCTGACTGGCGGCTTTGTCCGTGATGTCTCCTGGGCGGCAGCCGACGGATCGTGGTTCAGATAGAATTTGGCAGGTTCTATCGGGAACTCGATGTCTTCGGCTTCGACTTTGGCGATGATCTCTTCTGTGGCATTTACATAGTCATGCGGCGTGAGCCGCTGGCTTTCGCCGTTTTCATAAGTGATGACGACTTCCTCGCGGAGCATGTCGATATCGGTGACGCGCCCGATGCCCCACTGCGTGAAGACACGCTTGCCCTTTTTGGGGAGCGCGCGCCGTTCCCTCATGTAGTCGCAGTATTCGTAGCTCATGCAGCAATAGAGCCGCCCGCACACGCCGCTGATGCGCTTGGGGTTTGTGGCGAGCCCCTGGGCGCGGAGCTGTTTGACCGCGATGGGATCGAATTGTCCGAGGAAACGGCCGCAGCACAGGAGCTGCCCGCACGCGCCCAGGCCGCAGATCAGCCCGGTGCCGTTCCTGAGCCCGAGCTGGTACATCTCGACACGGAGCTTGAGCTGCCCCGACAGATAGGCGACCATCTCCCTGAAATCGACGCGGACATCGGATGCGAAGTTGATCGTGATGTTTTTGTGGTCATGGCTGAGATCGGCCGACAGCACCTTCATCTGCAGGTTCTGCGCGATAGCATAGCTGGACGCGAGTTCCTGGGCATGCTTTTCGATACGCGCGTTCTCGGCATCGATCTGCTTGTCTTCGTCGGAAGCGACACGGATGATAAAGGGCAGCGAATTGATCTCGGCGACGCGCCGGTGCCTGTAACCGAACGTGGTCGCGAGCAGGATATTGCGATGCACGCGGATGAGGACAGGCGTGTTCGGGCCGAGGCGCAGGCCGTTCGTGTTGACCTCGACAAGACGCTGAGTCCTTGAAAGCCTGACCTGTATGACTTCGTAGAGGTGCGCCTCGCCGTTGAACGGCTGCCGGATGCTTCTGCCATCCTGGTGTTTCGGGGGCTCATGTTCGGTCACGGGCCGCCGTGGTTTTTGCACATGTCTCCCGCTGAACCTCGGAGGCCCAGAAAACGTGGGCTCATGCGTCTGTGGCGAAGAGAGTTCTGCCGGACAGGGGCGCATGCATGAGGGGTTGCGGGGGGCAGTCTTGGGTTTTGTATGCGTTTTCTGAATGGGGCCGGTATTGCGATTTTTGTGATATCGAGGCTGCTCCTGGGCGGGCTGAGGGTTGTCTTGCTGCCCGTCCTGTGGAGGTGCCGCACGGTCGGGTTGGTCCTGCATGTCTGTTCACCGAGTCTACTTGAGGCAGAGAAGCGCGGCACCGAGCGTGCCGGCATCGTCATGAAGCGTGGGTTTGATGAACTGGAGATTCGCAGTGGCCGAGCGCGGCGCGAGATCCATGACGTGATCGATGACGAGGTGAAGGAGCGACGGGCAGCCTTCGAGGACACCGCCGCCGAGAAGCAGGCCGTGAGGGTTGAGGATCGCGATGGCATTCGCGATGAGCATCCCGATCGCGAGCGAGGTCTCTTCCCAGAAAGCGCGCGCATAGGGCAGATCATTTTTGTAGGCGCGTTCGATGCATCGGGCGGTGGGATGCTCGTCGGCTTCGAGGCCGAGCGCTTCACGCGAAATGATATCGTTCTGGATGTCATGCAGGATGCGGTATTCGATGGCCTTGCCGCCGGCAAAAGCCTCGATGCAGCCGTTCTGGCCGCAGCCGCACGGATAATCCTTGTAATGCGGGAACTTGCAGTGGCCGATCTCGCCACTGACATTGTCCGCGCCGAGCATGAGCTTGCCATCGATGATGAGCCCGCCGCCGATACCGGTGCCGACATAGACCGCGAGAAGGCTGGAAATGGCGCGTGCCGCGCCAAAATTGTATTCGCCCCAGGCAATCGCGTTGAGATCATTGGCGATCTTGATGCTGACATCCGGCGCGAGGTCGTTGATAGCCTCACGGATGGCGGCCTGGAAATCCACGCCGTGCCAGTTCAGGTTAGGGGCATTGAGGATCGTGTGTTCGTCGATGGCGATCTGACCGGCGACGGCAACGCCGATGCCGGAAAGGTCGTTCGGGCAGATGTTGAAATCTGCGGGAATCTTTTCCACGACATGGCGAATGACGAGCGCGACATCTTTGGGCGTCTGCGCGCCACGGATGGAATGCTTTTGCGATGTCAGGATCTTGAACTGGTCATTTTCGGAGAGGATGAGCGCACATCTCGCGTTCGTGCCGCCGATGTCAAAACCGAGAAAGTATTTGTTTTCCATATTGAAATATGCCTTACGCCAATATGACAGGATGAAAAAAAAGCGGCGCGTATGAAATAGCGCCGCTCGGCAGCGTATGCACCGCAGGTGCAAGCTGCCGGCCGGAAAAAAGAAATGTGCGGATCAGTATTTGGAAACCCTGTTGAGATAGATCATCTTCGTGTTGGGGTTGCTTTCCTGACCGCGAACGACGAGCGCGACGCGCATAAAGATGCTGAGCGGGACATCGCCGTCCGGCGCGAGCTGGATGGGCGGCCTGTTCTTGATACGCATGCGGTTGAAGGCCTCGCTTGTGTTCTGGATGTTGACGCGTGATCCCGTGATATCGTCCTGAAGCTCAGTGACGATGTTATCCTCGTCGAGCAGCAGGGATTCGTTGCTGTTGATGCGTCTGAGCGTGAGCTTGGACGACGTGATCTTGAGGTGCAGCGTCGATTCCTTGCATTTCCCGTCGCTGATGGAGACCATGCCGTAATCGGGCCATTCGCAGGGGAAGACCTCGAAGGACGTGATGCCGGAGGGCGTGGTGCCGCCGATCAGCGCCTTTCTGGATGCCGCCTGGAAGGAATAGAGCGTGCGGTAAACGGCGTGCATGGGGGTCATGTCGTCAAAAAGGACGACTGCAGGCTTGCCAATGTTTTCGACATCGGCATTGAGCGCCTCGATGATCTTTTCGACGCTTTCGCCGCCGCGTGCCACGTCATCATACTCGGCGATTTTCTTGTTATTGTAGTAGATGCCGGATTTTGTGACCGCCGCGAGCGCGCCATCCATGATGTCGTCGCCGTCGAAAGTGAAGAAGTTGGAGGAGAGTTCTTTCGTGGCCTTGACGCGATCATCAAAAGACATGACGGGTTCGGGCGTATCTTCGGTGATAAGGTCGCCTTCTTTTGTAAACGTCTTCTCGACTTCTTCAGGCTGCGAGATAACGATGGCGAGCACGATGAAGAGGATGATGGTGGCACCGAGTATCGAGCCCGCGATGATGAAGTATTTTGAAGGGATCGAGAGGATGAATTCCTTGAACGGGTTGACCTTGTCGCCGTAGAGCTTCTGCACATCGGCGAGATCGATCTCACGCGTGACATTTTCGTTGGCGACGGGATCCATCTGATGGCCGACCGTGATACATCCGGAGGGTTTTTGCGCATTTTTTTGCGAGGGTTTTGGCAGAGCCTTTGTCGGGCCGGGGGCATTATTTTTTGATTTGCCGTCCCAGTCGTCCCATCCGTCATTTTTGTTATTGCCGTTCATTTTTGCGGCGAGAGCGGCGCCTGCAGATTCCCAGTCGGCATCGATCGCCATTGTTTTTTCGCCAGCATCGCCGCCGTGATTGACCGGCTGAGGCGCGACGGGATCCATGAGTGCGACGGTTTCCATGGGCTTGTCAGCCATCTGGCTCCACTGCGCCTGAGTGCCCCACTGGTTCTGAGCGCCGATAGGCTGCTGTCCGAACTGCGCGTCCATAGGCGGCTGCTGTCCGAACTGCACATCCATAGGCGGCTGCTGTCCGAACTGCGCGTCCATAGGCGGCTGCTGTCCGAACTGCGCGTCCATGCCCATATTGGCCTGCTGTGCGAACGGAGCATTCATCGCCATGGTAGCCTGCGCGCCATACTGATTGCCCATCATGGGCTGCTGTCCCCACTGGCCGTCCATCATAGGCTGCTGCATGGGCTGCTGTCCCCACTGGCCGTCCATCATGGGCTGCTGTCCCCACTGGCCGTCCATCATGGGCTGCTGCCCCCACTGCTGCTGAAAATTCTGCGCGGGGACAAGCGGCACGTGACACTGTTCGCACAACGCGCCCTGCTGAAGATAGAGCTGGTCATCGACCATGAAGGAATTTCCACAGTTCGTACATGTTACAAGCATAGAACGTCCCGGCAAAAATAGGGAAATGGGCTGGCTGTCGGCATGAATGCCGAAACGAGACAAAACCAGACCTGAATTAATACCATAGATGCAAACACTTGTGAAATTCTAAAAAAGCCGTTTTTTCGGCAGGCCCACACTGGCATCGGCGCGACTCGCAGACGTGCGCGGCACGCCCGTTTTCATGCATAGCAGGGCATCTCGCCCGCCGTCGCCGCGCAACGCGACGGCAACACACGGCAGGCGGAACCGCATTTTGAGAGGATCCGGGCCGGTGCCTGCGAGATCCCTGACCACGCCTGCCGGACGGGGAATGACAAAAAGCCGGGGGCATACATTGATTTTTAGCGTATGTGACGTTAAAAAGCAGGTTTGGCTGTGTCAAATGATGGACAGTTGTTTTTGTGAGGTACAAAACTAGCAGAATCATTTGAGATGTGATATGGTAGCAGGAACACATTTCATTCTGAAATGCGTGCCCATGATGATGAGCGAATTTTCGGCAATAAGCGATGAGCGCTGATTGTCGTTCAGATATATATTGTTAAGGTACACCTTCACATGTTACCCGAGGGTAATAAGGAGAAATTTGATATGCGCAGTTACGCCAGAACACTTGCGGCACTCGCCGCAATGTTTACATTTACCACGGCTGGTCAGGCACTCGCCGCTGATGTTACGGATGTCCTCGATGCGGCAGATGAGGTCTATCTCGGCACTGAAAAGGTCAAGGATCCCATCGATATATCTCTGACGCCGAAGTTTTCGCAGCGATATGAGTGGTCGAAGCTCAAACGCGAGTACTCGAATCCTCAGACGCGCAGCGTCCACCTGTACAACGAACTCGAATACAAGCGTGTGGTCAACGAGTTCGATATCGGTCTTGAAGTCGGCCTGTTTCATGATTTCTCGTTCCGCATGAACGTGCCCATCATCATCTCCGATGTTCAGAGCTATAAATTCGATACGAGCAGCAGCAACGCCGCCAATCATATCTCCGACATGGGCACCGAGATTCCGGATGACTCCCCTGGCGCACAGCCCGGTGACATGCTCATCACGGGTATTTCGACGCTCGCGCCTGCAGACGCAAGGCTTAATGGGGACTACGACCGTACCTATCAATTCTTCTCGCTGACAGCCAACGAGACGCTCAATGGCACCAAGCGTGCCGGTCTCGGCGACCTCAGCTTCGGTCTCGCCTGGAGCCCCTATAACACGGAACGCCATTTCATTCCCGAACGCCCCTGGGAACACAACACCGGCCGCTCCACGGTCACGCTCGCTTTCGATTACAAAGCCCCCACCGGCAAAGTCATGGGTATCGACAACGCTTATGTCGGTTCCGGCGTCCATGAACTCCTCTTCACGGTCGCGGCTTCGCATCGCTTCTCGTTTGTCGATCCGTACATCCGCTTGCAGTACGGCCTCCCCATCGCCATAGATAAGTATTATCCTCAATACAATAACAACCAGACACGCGTCGGGCCCGGCATGTGGGGACGCATCGACCTCGGTATCGAGTTCATCCCCTACGAGAGCATCGATGTCAAGTTCCAGAGAGCTGTCAAGATCGACCTCCGCGGCTTCTTCAAATACACGGCTGAAGGCCGCGCCTACAGCGAGCTCTCTGATGCACTCGGCACAAGCGACTGCGTGAAAACCGGCGATGCCAACGGCAAGTGCGGATGGGTTGCCAGCAAATGGTCAAATGCCGGCATCGATCATCTCAACGAGGTTCCTAAGGGCTACCAAGGCTCCTTCAAAGAAGACGGCCTCTTCGACTATGAAGGCTTCGCCAAAGTCGGCGCCGCCCTCAATCTCACGATCCAGCCGATCCAGTACGTCGCCATCGTCGCAGGCGTTGCCGCCGATTACACACAGAACC
Organism: Pseudomonadota bacterium; assembly: GCA_017555665.1. Lineage (GTDB taxonomy): Bacteria > Myxococcota_A > Bradymonadia > UBA4248 > UBA4248 > UBA4248. Next base: position 17,081 of record JAFZFY010000238.1, read on the forward strand.
ACTTCATCACCTTCACCAAGGCCGGCAAAGACCGCGTCACGGTCGACAATGAAGGCAATATCACCGATAACTCGCATAAAGACACCATCATCTCCGAACACCTTCTCGAAGAACGCAACCCGACGTTCAGCCATGCGCTCGACAGCGTGGGCAACCGTGTCAAACGCACCGAACAGATCGATCTCGAATGGTTTGTCGGCCTGCGCCTCATGTATTGATCGCGGTTTAACGGCATGTCTCAGCACGGCACACGATCGCAGTCGCCGTGCTGAATCCTTCCGGCGCTCTGCCGATGCTGCCTGACAGACCGATATCTCCGGATATCGGCTCGATAAATAAGTGATGATCTTTGTAAAGCGCCGTTCCCGGCGCTTTTTTAGATTTTTAAGGGCAATATCCGGCTGACGACGGGGCGCTCGACGTTCCCCAGAACGTCTCTACCGAGCTTGAAGCCCCCCGGTACAGGCAACTTCCCCCACCGCAACACACTCGCGCACACAAGCGCGATGCTCATACCATCGGTCTTTACCAGCCATCTTCCTCACCCAACGATCGGGGATATCTCATGAACTTTTCTAAATTTTTTCTGACAGCCGCGCTCTGCACGGCGGCGTTCGCGCCATCGTTCGCCGCAGCCCAAACGCCTGCGCCACAGGCGCAAGACGCAACGCCTGAGGCGCTTGCGGAAGCCTACGAAAATGGCCGCTGGTCGCGCGCCATCATGCTCGCGGAAGAGCTCCTCAAGGCAGAGCCTGAAAATGCCAACTACCTCACCATTCTCGGCGTTGCCGCGACAAATATCAGCGAATTCGAGCGCGCAGAGGGCGTGTTTGAAAAGGTCCAGACCTTGCGCCCAGACGACGCGCTCGCATGGCTCAATCTCTGCGGTGTCCGGGGAAAACTCAAGCGCGACAACACGATAGAAACCTGCCTCAAGGCTTCTGAAAAGAATCCTGAAAATGCCGCGCTCTGGCAACTCATCGGGCAGGAATACGAGAATGCCAAGCGCATGGACGAAGCGCGGGATGCCTATCTCAAGGCGTATCAGCTCGACCCCAAGAACCTCTCTTATCTGACCGCAGTCACGGCCATCGACTTTTCCCGAAAAGACTACGACAAAGCCCTAGAAATGACTGAAAAAGCCATCGAGGGCGGCAATGACAACGTCATCCTCTATCTGAACGCGATCGTCGCCGCCAACCGTACCGGCGCGCACGAAAAAGCGCTCGCGCTGGCAGATCGCGGCTATGAGCGATATCATGATCCCCAGATGATGCTGGGCAAAGCCGAAGCCCTCAATGGCCTGCATCGCTTCGAAGAAGCGATCCCGATCTGGAAAACGCAGCTCGCCGAGGTCAAGAATAATCACCAGAATTATCCGCGCATCCAGTACGGCTGCGCGCGCGCTCTGATCGCCACGGCCTGCACCGAAGCGGACAGCGCCACATGCGGCGGCTCATCCGAAAATGATTGCTGCGCCCGCGAACGCCAGGCACTTGAACTCCTGACCGTTGCCAAAGATCACACAAGCCTGCGGAAAATCGCGCCCGAGTTCGACGAATACCTCGGACTCGCCTATATCCTGAACGGCAAGCTCGAAGATGCCGAGGCTGTGCTCACGGCAGCCCAGACAAACGATATCGAGAAAAACAGCGCAGGCGCGCCTGCCGCGCTCGCAGTGGCGCTCTCGCATTTCAGCGATGAACAGGATCGCCGCGCTGCGCAGAGCTACTATCTCAAGGCGGCGGATGCCTCTCAGGATGTCCGCGATGCAGACCGATTCGTGTCTGTCCGCGCATGGCCGCCCAGATTTGCGCAAGATCTCAAAAAACTTCAGGCGTCATCTGCCAAAGACACGGCGAAGCCCAAGTCCGGATGCGGCTGTGAAATCGCGGCAACGCGGCAGCCTGCCGCGCCGGTCACGGTCCTTCTGGGCGTCCTGCTGTCCCTGTTCGCACTCGTCACTTTGCGCAGAAAGTCTTGCTGAGGCGCATCCCCCTCTAGCCCCACGCGCCTGAGTTTCCTTTACCGCCATCCCCTCTCTGATATGAAAAAATTTCTGATATTCGACGCTTCCAATTACATGTTCCGCGCATTCTACGCCTCACCGCCGATGAACAACAGCGCCGGATTTCCCACAAATGCCCTTCATTTCTACACGTCGATGATCCTTTCCGTGATCCGGAAACTCACGCCAGACGGCGTGGCACTCGCGCATGATTACAAGGGCATGAAGTTCAGAAACGAGCTTTATCCGGAATACAAGGCACAGCGCGAGGCACCGCCCGAAGCGCTTCAGCTCCAATTCCCGTGGTTCAGGAAGATTACAGACGCGCTCGGCATACGCGCATACGAGGCAGCCGGTTACGAGGCGGATGATGTGATCGCGGCGCTGACCAGCCGAGCGCGTTCGGATGGCTATCAGGTCATCATCGCAAGCAGCGACAAGGATCTCATGCAGCTCGTCGAGCGCACAGACGACATCGACACGGTCTATCTGTTCGATGCGATGGCAAAGGGCGGCAAGGCAAAGGCCGTGACCGTCAATGAAGTGCTCGAACGCTTTCAGGTCACGCCGGATCGCGTCGCGGATGTGCTCGCGCTCGCAGGCGATACCGTTGACAACATCCCCGGCTGCAAAGGTGTCGGCGAAAAGACGGCGGGCAAACTGATCGCGCAGTACGGCTCACTCGAATCGCTGATGGCGCATCTCGACGAGATCAAGAAGCCGGCGCAGCACGCCAATCTCGTCGCGTTTTCCAAGTATGCGGCGCTTTCCAAGAAGCTGACCTCGCTCGTCAGCGATATCCCGCTCGATATACATTACACGTCTCTGGATCCGGATCCGCAGCGCGTGACGCGTGTCTTTTCGTCACTTGAGCTGCACCGCCTGCTCAACGATGTGCTTGGGCCGGATGCGCGTCCCGATGCCACGGTGCCACGTGTCACGCCGGATGACGTTCTGGCCCCCCTGGGCGATACGGCAGGCGTGGTCGAGGCCGTGCGCGCCACCGGAGCGGCATCGAAAAAATCTGCCGAACACACGGCAGATGCGTTGCCCGAAGCCGCATCGGACAAGCCCCTCAGCCCCGCCCGTCTGTTGCGCGACCTCACTGACACGCGCGTGTGCCAGGATGACGACGCGCTTAAAGAATTCCTGCGTCACACGGAGGGGCAGACGCTCGCGATCGCCCCGCTCTGGCTCAGCGAAACGATCCCGGCGCGCAAGCTTCTCGGCTTCGCCGTTGCCGCAGCAAACGAGGCCCTCTATGTGCCGATCTGCCACGGACGCACGCTTTTCGGGGAGCCCTGCGCTTCAAAGACGATGGAAAACCTGTTCACAGAACTGCTCGTATCGGGCCGCACAAAGGCCGTCTACGGTCTCAAGCCGCTGTTTCAGTATGCCTTTGCACACGAGCTCTCCTTGAACTTCAAGTCTTTCATCGACACCGAGATCGCCGCTTACCTCGTGCATCCCGAACGCACCGCGCTTGGCCTCGAAGTCTGCTCGCTCGAATATCTCGGCTATGCCCTGCAAGTCACGCCGGACAACTGGCTCGGATCCGGCAAAAAAGCCGTCACGCCAGCATCATTCTCGCCGTCATCCGCAGCCGTGTTCGCCGGACAATGGGCGCAGCTCATCCTTCAGCTCTCGGAACGATTGCCAGACGAGCTTCGCGCGCACGGCCTTGAAAAGCCTTATGACGAACTCGATCTGCCGCTTGCCCCGATCCTCGCGCGCATGGAATTCGACGGCGTGGCGATCGATACCGACGCGCTTCACGACCTATCGCGAGCCTTCGATGACAAGATCCGCGAACTCGACGCACAGGCACACGGCTTCAGTTCCGAAGATTTCAACATCAACAGCCCCAAAGATCTCGCGCGCTTTCTCTTTGAAGTGCTCGACCTCGTGCCTTCGACCAAGAAAAACCGTCAGCACGGCCTCTCGACCGACCAGGAAACGCTCGAATCGATCGATCACCCGATCGCGCAGATCATCCTCGAACATCGTGCCGTCAGCAAGCTCCGCTCGACGTATTCCGAGACGCTCGCGAGCCTGGCGGATCCCCAGACGCACCGCATTCACGGCCGTTTCAACGCCTGCGTCACGGCGACGACACGCCTTTCCAGTTCCGACCCCAACCTTCAGAACATCCCCGGCCGCACCGAGCTTGGCCGCCAGATCAAGCGCGCATTCGTCCCCGCGCCCGGCTATACGTTCATCAGTGCCGATTACAGCCAGATCGAACTGCGCCTCATGGCCGCCTTCTCCAAAGAGCCCGTCCTCTGCCAGGCCTATCAAAATGGCGAGGATGTCCATGCGCGCACAGCCGCCTCCCTGTTCGACCTGCCGATCGAGCAGGTCACCAAGCCCCAGCGCCAGCTCGCCAAAACGATCAATTTCGGCCTGCTCTACGGCATGGGCGTGCAAAAGCTCGCCCGCGAGACCGGCTATTCCAAAGCCGAGGCAAAGGCGTTCCTCGAAAAGTTCCACGCCCAGTTCCCGACGCTCTCAAAGTTCTTCGCGGATCAGGTGCAGCTTGCCCGTGATGCCGGCGAAACGCGCACGATATTCGGCCACCGCCGTCCGGTCCGCGAGCTTTACAGCGCACGTCCGATGCTCCGCGCCTTTGGCGAGCGTGTCGCGCTCAATGCGCCGATACAGGGATCGGCTTCGGATGTCGTCAAACGCGCGATGATCCGGCTTGATGCGGCGATCCGCAGTCACGGCCTCCATGCGCGCCTGCTCATTCAGGTACACGACGAGCTTTTGCTCGAATGTCCCGACAACGAAGTCGAAAAGACCTCGGCGCTCCTCGTCGACGCGATGGAAAATGCAGCGCAGATCGGCGTGCCGCTCAAAGTCGAGCTCAAGACCGGCAAGACATGGGCCGACATGGCGTGAGCCGTTTAGGACGCCGGGCTATGCGCCCAGCGCATACGCCCGGCAGCCGTCGCTATTGCCTGCGGCAATACGCGCCGGCACTTTTGGGGCACAAATGCCCCAAATTGTTGCAAATGCCCCGAAATTGTTGCGCCGCTCACGGAATAATCAGGCATATAATTCCCTTTTGCCAGGCAGGATCGCTGGCATTTCGTTGCGACATCAGAGTTCTTTCATTTTCAGAGATAAAGGAGAAAACCATTATGGAATATCGCATTGAACATGACCTGCTCGGAGAATTTGAAGTCCCGGCAGATGCGCTTTATGGCGTGCACACGGCACGAAGCGCGGTCAATTTCCCGCTCACAGGCCGCCGCGTCCATCCGGCATGGATCCATGCCATGGGCGATGTCAAACGCGCGTGCGCAAAGACTTCGCGCGCCCTCGGCGCCTGGAAAGATGACGCGGCCAAAGCGGACGCAATCGAAAACGCATGCCTTGAATTCGCCCAGGGTAAGCTCGATGATGCCGTGATCGTCGATCCGCTTCAGGGCGGCGCAGGCACCTCGCTCAACATGAATACGAACGAAGTGATTGCAAACCGCGCGCTTGAAATCCTCGGGCTCGAAAAAGGCACGTATTCGCGCATTTCGCCACTCGACGATATCAATTACCAGCAGTCGACGAATGACGTGTGCCCCACGGCATACAAGCTCGCGCTGATCCGCCAGATCGATGCCTTTTTGCCCGCCCTCAAGACGCTTGAACTGACCATCCGCCAGAAATCTGACGAGCTCAAAGATGTCGTCAAAGTCGGCCGCACGCAGTATCAGGATGCCGTACTCACGACGCTGGGCTTCGAGTTCAAAGCCTATGCAGAAGCGCTCAACCGCGATTTTGCACGGCTGGTGCAGGCGCGCAAGGCGATGCTTCACGTCAACCTGGGCGGCACTGCGATCGGCACATGCGTCAGCGCGTCGCACGAATATGTTGAAGACGTCGTCGAGACGCTTGCCGGCATCACGGGCATCGAGCTCGTCCAGAACGATGACCTCATCGACGGCACGCAGAATCTCGACGACAGCGCGTATGTCAGCGGCATCCTCAAGACGCTTGCAGTTTCGCTGCTCAAGATGTCGACCGATCTTCGTTTCATGTCCTCAGGCCCGCAGGCCGGCATTGGCGAGATCGCGCTGCCGCCGCGTCAGGCAGGCAGCTCCATCATGCCCGGCAAAGTCAACCCGGTCATTCCCGAAGCCATGACGCAGGTCTGCTTCACCGTGATCGGACACGACACGTCGATCACCTATGCCACTAGCCAGGGCAACCTCGAGCTCAATCCGTTCCTGCCGCTCATCGCCGACTGCCTGCTGGGCGATCTCGACCTGCTGGGAAATGCGTGCAAGATGATGGCGTCCCATTGCATCCAGGGAATCATCCCCAATGTCGATAAATGCCGCGCCGGCGTGGCATCTTCGACGGCGCTCATCACCGCGATGGTCGCGCGCATCGGCTATGACCGCGCCTGCCAGATCGGCATCGACGCGATCGCCGAAGGCCGCTCGATCCGCGAAAAGCTTCTCGAAATGAAGCTCCTCACGGCAGAAGAAGCCGATGCGCTCACCAATGCAGACGTCGTCCGTTCGACGATGGCCGACAAAGCGAGACATCAGCACTAATTATTACGCAAGGTCTTGAGTTTTCGCGGGCAGAACGCCCGCGATACACAAATCAAGGCATTGTGTGGTGAATGCCATTAATATGGGGTCGCCAAAGGCAGTCGGGTGAGGCCTGAATTATATCCATGCATGTTTAACGTAGCCTAGCCATTAGGATCATGGGAGCCAAGACGATGATAAACGAGGTTTTATTTATGGAGTTGCGGCTGCTGCGGCTGTTTCGCGAAAAATTTCATCTCTCTGGACGTGAAGCCAATGAGATATTTGTGGAACACAAAATCTGGGATTATATCGAAGAATGTTATGAAGCATTGCATGTGAGCAGTGATGAATGTGCGTTGGATGAAATAGAGACACTTTTGCGAAATAAAGGGGTCGTCTTATGATGTTGCGATCAGGAATGTTGCTCTATCATGGAAGCTATACGCCAATATCAAAGATAGATCTCGATAAATGCGCAGTTGGTAAAGAATTTGGTAAGGGGTTTTATCTTTCGGATGATTTAGTTCAAGCAAAGAGTTTTATTCCACGCGCGATTCAAAAAGCCCTCAGGAATAATCTCATTCCAGAAAATATACATCGCGGCTATGTTTCTGTATTTTGTTATATGGACAATGATTCATCACTTCCAGTGTATGAATTTGATTCTGCGAATCGTGAATGGTTATGGTTTGTATCATTGAATCGTAGAGAATCCCTGGCGTCTTTCCTTAAAGAAAAAGTAGACCCTGCGGCTTTGACAGCACCCATTATTGTTGGAAAAATTGCCAACGATACGACAAACCCGACCATTACAGCATGGCTAAGCGGTTTATATGGTCCCGTGAATCAGGAACGATCAGCTGATATTGCTGTTGAATTGCTTCTGCCAAATCGCCTCAAAGAACAGTATTGTTTTAGAACACAACAAGCCATCAATTGTCTGACACTTAAGGAGGTTTATACTTATGATGTCTGATAAGATGAAGCTCTGCGCCGATATGATTTTGCTGGATGCGATTGAAGATATGGCCAGTGAAGAACATATCTCAATCGCGGATGCGCGCCAAAAGTTGGTATCTTCCGATGCTTATGATGCGCTTTATGACCCGAAAACGGAATTATGGCAGGAAGGACCTGATTTTTTTCGATATTTTTATATCATGCAGAAACAACAAAAATCCTAAATTGCAGGCCGTCCAAGAGAATCGATACCGGGGGGAACGGCGCATTTTCATTTTTCCACCCAAATTTGCCTGCCCATCGGACGTTACGAATCAGCCGCCCTCTAAATCATGAGCATTTCACCACCTTTCGCGCCTGTAAGCAGTCGAATATTTGTTACCCTCAGGGCAAGAGTTCCTGTGCGGCTCACTACAGCCTACCATCTACAGCCCGCAATGCCCTCCATACTTCAGACAAGTTTATGGGCTGAGTAGTAGGCAATTGCTCACGATAATATAGCACAAACCTCTGTGCTGTGATAAAGTCGCGCCGGTGTATGAAATAGACGGCGCGCGCAGGGCGTATCGGCCAAAGGCCGATAGCCCGCGCCCCCAAAGGCGTAAGGAAGCACAGCAAATGACGGATTTGCAACAAAATCAGGCAGTTGCGATATCGAGCGATGCTCGTATCGAGAGGGATGCGGCAGTTATGCCGGGAACAATCTCGACCCCCAGCGAGCTTGCAGACAGATACAAGTTTGTCAGGGCACTGGGCGAAGGCGCGCAGGGCAAGGTCTTTCTTGCGCAACGCCTTTTGGACGGGAAGCAGGTGGCCATCAAGCAGCTGTGCATCGATTCGATCAAAACTTGGAAAGAATATACGCTGTTCCATCGCGAAGCAGAAGTGCTCGAAGGCTTGGATATTCGGGGCGTTGTCAAATTTTATGAAGCCTGCGATTGCCTGGATGCGACGCCGCCGTGTTCTTATATCGTTCAGGAATATATCGATGGCATGTCGCTCAAGCAGGCGCTCGCTTCGGGTTATCGTTTTTCGCTCAATCGCGCCTATGATCTCATGCTGCAGCTCATTGATATTTTAGAGAAGCTGCACACGCACGAACCGCCGGTCATTCATCGCGATATCAAGCCTTCGAATTTGATATTACAGAACCTTGAAACCGATCAATTTCAGGTCTGCCTAATCGACTTTGGCGCGGTGGCCAACCCCAAAGTGCAGAGCGGCGGCTCGACGGTTGCCGGCACATTCGGCTATATGTCGCCAGAACAGATGATCGGACGCGCGACACCGCAGAGCGACACGTATGCGCTTGCCGCGCTGTTTGCCTATATCATCAGCGGCGTCGATCCTGCCGAGATGAAGACGCAGGATCTGCGGCTCATCATTGACCCGTATGTCGAGAATCATCCGGTCGCGCTTGTAGAAACGCTGCGCCGCATGCTTGAGCCCAGTATAGAACACAGGCTTTCGGATTATGACGAGCTTCGCCGGCGGTTTAATCAGTTTAAAGCGGGACGTTATGATCTGCAGGATGAAAGCGGCCCGCAATTATCGGAAGCGGAGCTTATTCGGCGATTAAAGGATGTAAAATATCTCTGCCAGCCGCAGAATATGGAGATCTGGCAAGCTCTGCCCGATCAGCCGCAAAAGCGGGGCAAATTCCCCATTGACCTGTGGACGAATCCGCGCTTTGCGGAGTATCCCTTAAAGCGTCCATTGGAGCGGGAAAATAGCTCCATGTTTGATCCGGCTATGCGCATTGGAAATATGGATGTGCCTTATATCAATATGGTCATGTTTCCGGGGATATTGCCGCTTGTATTGATAGGTTATTGGATATTTGATTTTGTAACCAGTCCCACTGGGGATATGAATTGGATCGGAACCATTAAAGTTATTGGTGTTTTTATATTAATAGCATGTGTTTTTCAAATTATCAGTATGTACAAACGAAAGATGCCTAAGGGTAGAAATATACGCGGACGCTTGCCGTGGATAGAGTCATATAATTATAAAGAGCCATTGCAGTGTGTCGTGCATGGCGATATTTATGAGCATGGACGCAAGACAATCGCGACAATCACATCCATCGCATATATCCCTGCGACCTTAAGCCAAATCAACATATTTCACGTGGAAGTGCCGCCGACTTTCAGGATATTTTATAAATTCAATCCGCCGGATGATGCATTCGAGGAAGATATCATTCATAGCATTTTTATTCACAGTGATCCTAAAGGGCTGTTTAAGGTCGGCGATGTATTGCCGATTTTGTATATGTATAAAGGGTTTGAAGATTTAAAGAGAGAACAACCTGACATCTATAAAAAACTGCCTGATATGCCCGACAACATTACCAAGATGGAAGCTAACCCACATACGGATATGGACTATCTGAATGAAAAGAAGATCTATCAGCTTAAAGCGACACACAGGGCTCCGGATGGCAAGGTTTATCCGGGATATGAGAAACCGTCCGTGTACTGGTATGATAAAGCCGCAAATTCCCCGAAATGCGTCACGCAGAGCATGCCATACCCATTCCCGCTGATGGATATCGAAAATAAGCACGACTATATATGTTATGACGTAAGCAAACTATATATTTAAGACAGGAATCATCGGAGGCTCTGATATGAACCAGGAAAGAGACATCGTCTGGCATCATCCATATTCATCCGTTTCCGCTCGATTGTCGGGATGCAGCTAGGGAACATATCGAGGCGCAGTATAAACCATGAGCGAACTCAGACCAGACAAAAGCACAGCCGTGTCCCCAGAGGCGCATGCGGCCTCTCGGGGCGGCACAGACGCGCCCGCCAAAGCATCGGATGCACCGGCACTGAACCTCAGCGCCGCACAGAATGCGGCGCTCGCGACACCTGCCGAGCTTGCAGACAGATACCGCGTCATCCGCAAGCTTGGTTCGGGCACACAAGGCGTCGTCTTTCTCGCCGAACGGCTGTCGGATCATACGAAAGTCGCCATCAAGCAGCTGTGCATCGATTCCGTCAAGACATGGAAGGAATACACGCTGTTCCATCGCGAAGCAGAAGTGCTCGAAGGCTTGGATATTCCGGGCGTTGTCAAACTCTATGAGGCATGCGATTATCTGGATGCGACACCGCCGTGTTCCTATATCGTTCAGGAATATATCGAAGGCGTGACGCTCAAGCAGGCGCTTGCTTCGGGGTATCGTTTTTCGCTCGATCGCGCCTACGCGCTCCTATTGCAGCTCATTGATATTTTAGAAAAGCTGCACACGCACGAGCCGCCGGTCATTCATCGCGACATCAAGCCCTCGAATTTGATATTGAAAAACCTTGAAACCGATCAGTTTCAAGTCTTTCTGATCGACTTTGGCGCAGTGGCCAACCCCAAAGTGCAGAGCGGCGGCTCTACGGTTGCCGGCACATTCGGCTATATGTCGCCAGAACAGATGATCGGACGCGCGACACCGCAGAGCGACACGTATGCGCTTGCCGCGCTGTTTGCCTATATCATCAGCGGTGTCGATCCTGCCGAGATGAAGACGCAGGATCTGCGGCTCATCATTGACCCGTATGTCGAGAATCATCCGGTCGCGCTTGTACAGACACTGCGCCGCATGCTCGAGCCAGATCTCGAAAACAGACTTGCCGATCTCGGCGAGCTACGCAGGCGCTTCCTATCATTCAAACAGGGGCACTATGTCCTCGAAAATGAGAATTTTCAGCACTTTTCTAAACAAGACCTCATCACAAGACTGAACGCTGTCAAATATCTCTGCCAGCCGCAGAATCTGGAGATCTGGCAGGATCTGCCGGATAACCCTAAAAATCGTGAGGCATTTCCGATCAGGCTGCAGACACATCCGCGTTTTTATGGCTATCCCGTTCGCCATATTCAATACAACCCCTATTATGAAGGTGGCAATTCATCTACTGATGATTATGGTCTCCTGTTTATCATACTCTACCTCATTACAGGGCTTGCCGGACTGGTATGTCTGA
>JAFZFY010000239.1 GCA_017555665.1 Pseudomonadota bacterium
ACGCCGCACGAGATTTGGTGTGGCATGGTTGTGCTCTGCGGCGGATGGGGGAGATATTTACACTCTGATTATTGCAGTGTCTAAATATCGAACTCGTAGTCGTCATCCATAAGTGCCTGCTGAAACTGATGAATATCAGCAAGATTTTTGAGCGGGTTTTGGGCGGCAAGCTGGTTGATGGCACTAAGACCATATGACAGCATTTCTGTATTGCCTGTGCGCAATGCCTCGTCTACTACCTGAAACTGTTTGTTGAAAATATCTTTTCTTTCGTCAAAAGTCTTGTCCAGATATTGTTTGATGAGTTCAGTGGTTGCGTTGATTTGAGCGACTGCAATGTCACGGTGAGCCCGGATTTCCACTTGTTTGGTTTCCTGTTCGGATACATATTTGATTGTGTCGGATGCGACCTCAATCAGTGTACCTAGGGCTTCCATAACGATTTCGGGATTCTGAAATCCATCCTTTCCTGCTTTCACCAATACTTTGGATAGCTTTTGGGTGTTATGTTCAAAACTGCCGGGGTCGTTGTAGTCATTTTCCTCTAATTCACCATCCAACACGTCGTCTTCAATGTTTTTGCATCTGTCTTTTTCGTCTTCGTACATGATTATCTCCTGCTTCTTTGTTCTCGTTTCTCGTTGTCTACTAAGTGTATGCTTTTTCGTGGATTTTAGCTCCTTTTGGGCATATCCTGCATTTTCGCTTTCGCGCTACTGAAGGCCTGAAGCGTACTAAATTGCTCAACAAAGGACAAATATTATATGGATAATAAAGAACCAACAATGATCGATTTGTTGCTTGAAACACATATCGGTTTGGAACGTCAGGGACCGGGGAGCAGCGAAGCCGTGAAGCGGGCACTTGAATTTTTGCAGCCGCTTGATCGGTTTGAACAGATTGCAGATCTGGGGTGCGGCACGGGTGGGCAGACGATGATTCTTGCGAAAAATCTGTCTGGCACAATGACTGGTCTCGATATGTTCCCCAATGTCATCGATGCGTTCAATCAGAATGCGAAGCGCTGTGGGGTGGAAAAAAGAGTGACTGGTATTGTCGGCGACATGGCAGATCTGCCGTTCCAGAAGAATGCGTTAGATCTCATCTGGTCAGAAGGGGCAATTGATAACATTGGATTTGAAACAGGGCTGAGGCATTGGCGTGCATTCCTCAAACAAGGGGGCTGCGTTGCGGTATCTTGTCCGTCTTGGATCACCCAAACACATCCCAATGAGGTGGAACTGTTCTGGTCTGAGGCGGGATGTCATCTTGATCAGATCGACAAAAATATCGAGATCATGCAGAACTGCGGCTATGCGTTTATGGCTGCTTTTGTATTGCCTGAAACCTGCTGGACAGATCATTACTTTTATCCCAGAGAGCAGGCGATACGTTCGCTTTTGGAAAAATATGCCGATAGCGAGACGATGAAGACTTATGCTGCGCTGAATCGCCGTGAGGTCGATTTATATATGAAATACAAGCAGCACTATGGTTATGTGTTTTACATAGGAATGGCAATATAATTGCATAAAAGTATTGCGTCTAGGGAGAATATATCATGGCAAAAGAAGTTAATCCGAAAGATACGACGCGGGCAAAGGCATACGAATTATGGATGAAAGCCCCCAATCCGATGGTGACGTTTTTTAAGACATTGAATGTCACAAATCTGGTGAAGTTAAGCAAGACAAAGAGACTGAAGTTCAATATGCTGATGGATTATTGCATCGGCAAAGCGGCTGTTGGCATAAAAGAGTTTTATACGTTGCCCGTTGGCGATAAGCTGATTCGATATGATGCGATTGCGGTCAATACGGCTGTTAAAAATAAAACCGGTGAAGTAAATTCATGTGATATTTTATTTTATGAAAAACTGGATGAATTTAATCGGGATTATTTAAAATATACAGCGCAAGTGGCCGAGAACTGCGAGGACAGGGATCTGTCTGCTGAATGTATGGTCATCGGGACATCGGCGATTGTTGATACGGAGCTTGACGGCGTGGTTGGCATGAACAGCGGGATTTTCAACAATCCGTTTATCATCTGGGGACGGTATAGAAATAAACTGCTTTGGTTTGATTTGCCTGTATCGTTCCAATTTCATCATACGCAGATGGATGGCGCTCATGCCGGGAAGTTTCTGGAGAACTTGCAGCGCGAGATTAAAAACCTGAGCGCATAGTTTTATATGCATGTCTGCGTAATGTGAATGCATGGAAAGAACAATGATATTGAGGCCGATATGATTATATTGATAACAGGCGCGTCACACACAGGGAAAACACTTTTGGCGCAGAGAATGCTCGAAAAATATCATTATCCCTGTATATCTATCGATCATCTGAAAATGGGGTTGATTCGAAGCGGTTATACCTCGCTTACGCCCGAAGATGATTCTGAGCTTACGGGATATCTCTGGCCTGTTGTTCGTGAAATCATTAAGACGGCAATCGAAAATTCTCAGAATCTGATCATTGAAGGCTGCTATGTACCCTTTAATTGGCGCGATGATTTGAGTGAACAGTATTTAAGCGCGATACGGTTCATCTGTCTTGTTATGACGGATGGCTATATCGATAACCATTTTGAGGATATTGTGCATTATGAGTCGGTGATAGAAAATAGAATTGTAGATTCAGACTGTACGGTCGAATCGCTAAAGGCTGATAATCGCAAGTATATGAACGGCTTCTTGCACGCGGGTGAACATGTCGTGCGCATTGAAAGTGACTATGCACAGACGATTCAGACGCTTTTGGACTGAGATGTCTGGCGTTTATAAGGAAGGATATATGAACTATAAGGTCATTGATAAAGAAACTTATTACCGGAAAGGCGTTTTTCGACACTTTTCGGAGGACTGCAAATGCTCTGTGTCTATCACTGCTAGGATTGATGTCACAGAACTTGTTGCATATTCCAAGCAAACCAAAACAAAGTTCTATCTCAACTTTTTATATATTCTCTCAAAGGTTTTGAATTCCCGAGAGGATTATCGAATGGGATATCTTTGGGAAACAGGCGACCTGATCTGCTATGATGTGATAAACCCAACGCAGTATGTTTTTCATGAAGATACAGAAACATGCTCGCCTGTTTATACAACATACTGTGAGGATTATGAGACGTTTTATAGGCAGGCTTTTGAGGATTTAGAGAAAGCTAAGACAACTCGGGAATATGCGCTGGATATGGCCAATCATCCGAATTGGTTTGATGCATCTTATATATCGTGGCTTTCTTATGATTCGCTGAATATTGAATTGCCAGACGGTTATCTGTTCTTTGCGCCAATTATCAACTGGGGGAAATATCGCGAAGAGAACGGAAGGCTTGTCATGCCCGTGAGTGTGCGCTTAAATCATGCGATTGCTGACGGCTATTTGGTCGCAAATGTGTTTCGCCTTTTGCAGAAGGAAATCGAAGCCTTTGTGCAGCGATAAATGGAAACGCGCATAGGCGTGGCGTATCGAAGATAGCCACGCCAAAATACGAGCCGTATGCGGCGACGCCGCATAGGCGAGTTTTAAAGAATTTATGATTTTTTGAATATATAATAAATTTGGTAGGGCAATAAATCATCGACTTGTCGTTCAAGCGCTAAGCCGGATGATTTGGCGATATCGAGAAGCTTCTCGGGGGCGATTTTCGCGCTTTCGGGCGGTCCGTTGGGGATATCTCCCTGTTTGAATTCAATGATATGAAATTGCGCGCCCGAGGGAAGCTGTTTGACGACGCCTGTCATCCATTCGACAGGATTGGCGATGTGATGCATGACATCACACATAAATACGACATCAATATTTTCAGGAATTTCGGGCGTTTTGGGATCGATGAGCTTGACCTCGATATTCTGCACGCCTTTGAGCATGGCGTTGTGGTGAATATGGCGGATCATTTCGGGCTCAACATCTGCCGCGAAAAGGCGTCCGGAGGTGAGTTTTTTTGAAATGGGGAAGGAGAAATAACCGGAACCTGCGCCGAGATCGAGCACGCGCTCGTTGCCCTTGAGCTGCATGGCTTCGACGACTTCCTCGGGTTTCTGCCAGATTTTTCGATCTTCTCGGTCGAGGAACTGGATATAGGCTTCGATCTGTTCAAATGGCTTCATCTGGGTCGGATCGATGCCCTGTTTTCGCAGGGGGCAGTCGATGGGGGGATTGGAAGGATCGTGGACCATTCCTGCGTGTGCGGCGTTTTCTGGGGCTGCTTTGTCGTCACCTGCGGCGTTTTGGGCGGCCGCAGGTGCTTGCTCTGGCTGCGTTTGAGCGGTCTGTGCTTGATCTGCGGGCTGGCTTTCGGGCTTGGGCGCGCATGCTGTCGCGAGTAAAAGCAAGGATAGGACGGGAATAAGTGGTTTCATGTGGGCCTCGTTATAAGGTTATCTGAATGATGCTTGGCATCAACTGAGATATAACACCATCGTTTATTAGGTTATTCCTAGGGATGCATGAAATTTTATATCAATATATGTTAATATATTAAATTATTTAAATTCTGGAATGATTTGATTTTAAATAAAATCAACGTTGTTGAAAATCTTTGGCCATCCTAATTTCTGACCAGCCAAGCGACGGTCTCGACATGTGGCGTTTGCGGGAACATGTCGACGAAAGTGAGTTTTTTGAGAGAGAAGTGTTCGAGCAGGCGCGTGAGGTCGCGTGCGAGGCATGAGGCTTCGCAGGAGACGTAGAGGAGCGCGCGAGCGCGTGAATTGCAGATATCTTGGGCTGTTTTTTCCGCGAGGCCGTCGCGTGCGGGATCGCAGAGGATGACATCGGCGTTGCGCGCGCTTTGGGGAATGCCTTTGGTGAGGTCGCAGAGTTCCAGCGAGACTTCGGCATGGGGGGCAAATGCGGACAGATTATCCTCGATGCCGCGCTGGAAGGCTTCGCGGCTGCAGAAAAATTCGCTTGCGAAGACGCGAGGGACATCAATCGCGGCGCGAAACGAGAGATTTCCGGAACCTGAATAGAGGTCTGCGACGGATTGCGGCTTGGTTTCGGCTAAAAATTCGTGCACGAGCGCGTGAATATGGGCATTGGCTTCTGCGGTGGCTTGCGAAAAATCGCCGATGCGGCGCCATGTCGTGACTGCCGGAAGGTCCATCGGCTTTACAATATCGCGGATCATGGCTTCGCCGTAGTCGCGGTCTTCGAGGCGAATGCCGGCAAAGATGCCGTCTGCGAGCGCATTCTTGACCATCGGCGTGAGGCTGGCGAGCGAAGGCGTTGTGGCGGCTTGCTGTTTGCGGGCTGGGCTGTGCTGTTTTCGGCGCGGTGTGCGGTCTTCGACGGCTTTGAGGTGCGCGAAGCAGCGATTTTCGAAATCGAGGTCAAGCTGAATGTCGGCGCGAAGTTTTTGGGGGAAACGCGCGTTGTGCTCTAGCCAGTCAATCGCTTGCCTGAGTTGTGGCGCGAGCACGGGGCATTGTGCGGCGCTGAGGATATCGTGCGATCCGCGCGCGAAGAAACCTAGCTTTGCGTTTGCGATGTGCAGGCGCGCGCGGCGGCGCGTGCCGTCGTGCTGTGTGAGTTCTTTCAGGTCGAAACCGATATCGTCGATGTGCGCTGACTTGCATATCTCGGCATAGACAGCCTGGGCTTTGAGCGCAAGTGCACGTTCGGGGCGCACATGCCGGAAGCCGCATCCGTCGCATTGGGCGGTGCATGGACAAGCATCGCTTTGGGCGCGGTCGGGGGAATCGCATTCGCGCGAAATGGCGCGGCAGCGCCCAAAGCGCGGTTTTTCCTCAAGAATCTCGGCTTCGCCGCATTCTCCGGGAAGCGCGCCTTCGACAAAAAAGGTCTTGCCGGTCTCGACGGAAATGCCGGCGCCGCCTTTGGCCATTCGTATGACGTGATAGTGCATGTTCGTAAATAATGCCTTTCTTTCGGGAGGGGGTGTGGCTACCGTTTTTATCCCATCTGCGCGCGGATCATTTTCTGAACCTGAGGGTGTGTGGAAGCCCTGAGTTCGTCGGGTGTGCCGCGCGCGGCGATGACGCCTTCATACACCAGGGCGATCTGATCTGCGATGCGAAAAGTCGAGATCATGTCGTGGCTGATGACGATTGTTGTGAGTTCGAACGCGTCATGTGCTTCGAGGATCATGTCGTCGACATAACGTATCATGACGGGATCTTGGCCTGTCGTGGGTTCGTCGTAAATCATGAGCTCTGGGCGCGTGATGATGGCGCGCGCGAGCCCGACGCGCTTGCGCTGGCCGGCAGAAATGCTGGATGGGTAGGCTTTTGCGATGCCTGAAATCTTGAGGCGTTCGAGCATTTCGGCGACGCGTTCGCGGACTTCGGGTTCGGGGACGCGGTGCAGGCGCTCGCGTAGCGGGAAGCCGACATTTTCCTCGACGGTCATGGAGTCGAACAGGGCCGCGCCCTGAAACAGCATGCCGATATGCGTGCGCATCTCTTCGCGCTGGCGTTCGGTGCACTGCGTGAGTTCGAGGCCGTTGACGTTGACGGTGCCCGAGTCGGGCACGAAAAGGCCCAAGATATTCTTGAGCAGCACGGATTTGCCCGAACCGCTGCCGCCGATGATGACCGTGATCTTTCGGCGCGGCACGTCGAGCGACACGCCTTTGAGGACTTCTTTGCCCGAGAACGATTTGTGCAGGTCGCGCACGCGCACGTAAGGCTCCCCAGAATCCTTGTTTTGTGTTTTGGCAATCTTGTTTGAGGAATCGAAGAAGCGGCGCACTTCGGGGATTTGTGTCGTGCGGACTTCGTCCAGCGAGCCTTGGAAGATGATTTTGCCGCCGTGCAGGAACGCGACGCGGTCCGCGAGTCTGAAAATGCTTTGCACATCGTGGCTGATGATGACGCTCGTCATGTCGTAGCGCTTGCGCAGGTCGCGGATCATCTCGTCGACAAAGACAATCATGAGTGGGTCGAGTCCGGTCGTGGGCTCGTCAAAGAACACGAGTTCTGGCTGGTGAATCGTGGCGCGCGCGAACGAGACGCGCTTTTTCATGCCGCCCGAAAGCTCGTAGGGGAACTTGTCAATCGCGTCCTTGAGCCCGAGCGGTTCGAGCGATTCCTCGACGAGGCGGCGGATTTCGTCATCTTTAAAACGCGCGTTTTCGACGAGCGGGAAGGCGACGTTCTCGAAAACCGTGACCGAGTCGATGAGCGCATAGTCCTGAAGAATCGTGCCTGTCCGCTTTCTGAGCGCGTTCAGCTTTGATACATCGAGCTTCGAGGTGTCTTCGCCAAAGAGCGTGCATGTGCCCGATGTCGGCACGAGCAACCCGTTCATCGTCTTCAGCAACACAGACTTTCCGGAGCCGGATTCGCCAATGATTACAGTTGTCTTGCCGACGGGGATGTCGAGTGAGAGATCATCCAGAACTGTCTTGTTCCCGAAGCGCTGGGTGACGTGTTCGAGTCGGACGGCCGGTCCTTGTTCGCTTTCCCAGCGCTTGATTCCGGGGAGAATGAGATTTTCGCGCATGCGGCTTATTTGCCGAGGGCGTCGATTACGCGGTTGCGTGCGGCCATCGTGAAGCCGGTTTTGGCAGTGCCTTCGGGCATGTCCGCAAGCTCGACCGCGAGTTTGTCGAAGTTTTTGATGACGTTGTCAAAGTCCGGGCGGTCGGCGGCGCCGAAATAGACGGATACGGAGACGGGGGCATTCTGGGCATCCGCGTCGCACATGCCGAACGCGATTTCTTCACGCAGCGCGCGGAGCATGGCTGCGATGTCGCCTGCGTCGCCTTTGAGCGTGCAGAGGATGGAGCCGCCGGGGGCGATGTGGACGGGGGCGGTGTCGATTTGAACTTCGTTGCCGAGAATCAGCATGGGATAACCTCCTGAGAAAAAGGCCAGCGTGATGCAGGCGGATCATGCGAGGATTGTATGATAATCACGTGGGTTGCTCAAATGGTTTGTTTGATTTTTGGGGTGCGCGGCCTATGCGCGTCGCGCATACGGCACGCGTGAGAGACGTGTCACGACACGTCTCTGATATGTAGTGACCGTTGTCAATCGATTCTTTTTTGTATGCTTATCGAATAGTAAGGTTTTGGGCTTGATCCTTCTGAGAGTGTTGAATGAGCTTTGGCTTATCAGTTTTCGACAAATTGGCCATTCTGATATTCGGGGATTGGTTACCGCAGGTCAATGGTTTCGTCGAGAGTTCTTCCAGTCTACAAACGTGGATCACAGATGTGCCAACATAGAGACGGCGTAGATAACTCAAACCTCTTTTATCCAAAGCTCATTCAACACCCTCATGTGCGTGAGTGTTATTCCGGCTTTCTTTCTGGATGGGGTTTGGGGAAACCTCTTTTCTTTGGCCACAAAGAAAGAGGTCTCCCCAAGAAACGTCAAGGCTGTGCAGCCCTTTGAACTTTGTTGTATTTGTTCACCATCATCCCCCAGATAAAACATGCCAGCTCTCGTGCGATTGCCACGCAAGCGACATTAGAATTCTTGCCCCTGGATAATAATCTGAAATACCTTTTCTTTAGTCGGACATTGGCCCTGTCGGCGTACGCTACGACTTCGGCTGAACAAGATGATTGTCGTGCTTTTAAATCCTTAGATTTATACCCAACCTGCCCTCGATTATAACAGTGTGCGGACTCGACCAGCAGTCGACGAAGCAAGTTGTTGCCGGCATGCGTAATTCCCAGCCGTTTCTGTTTAGAGCCACTGGAGTCTTCTCCAGGTGTTAGCCCCAGATAAGCCGCAAAATGTTCTGCGTCTTTGAAACGATTAAAGTTCCCGACCTCTGCGAGCACCGTCATAGCTGTAATTGTCTTGATGCCAATGAAGCACGTCAGTTTTCGGGCTTTTTCATTGAATTTTTCTGTCTTAGACAACTCTTCTATGCGCTTATCCATTTGCGTTATTCGTTCAAGCAAATAATTCTGAGTAAGCAGATATTCATCAAGTATTTCTCTTAGCATCGCATTCAAAGGACACTTTGCAAGCCATTCAAGATGTTTCTGCGTCCACTTGTGCTTGCCTGCTGTATAATGAAGCTTGTGCCGTAGGCAAAAAGCATTGATCTGCTGCCTGACCTTGGTTAAGGACTGTTTGTGGTCATTGCGCATACGAATGAAGTCTTTGACCTCTTCTGTATCTTCTGTGGGCACAGCTACAGGCTTATAAGTGCGGAAAGCTAGGCATCTGGCAATTTTTTCGGCATCGCGCTTGTCTGTTTTCACGCGCCTTTTACCTGTATCCTGAGGCATTGTGCTGGGAGCTAATATCACGCAGTTTACTCCAGCAGCCTTCAATTCGCGATAAAGGCTGTATCCTAGACAGCCTGCCTCGTAACCACAGACAACATCAGCATTCAAGTCGTAAATACGCTTGGCTGCTTCCAAATACTGAATAACGAGCGTGACATCGGGGGATATCTTCTGAGTGCCCCATGCCTTGTCATTCTCTGGAGTGTAACAGCAAAGCGTAAAACTGTCCTTATGGACATCCATTCCAACGAAGATTGTGCTATAAGACATATTAGTGACCTCCTTGCAGTGCGGTAAACCCTGTTACCGCGGGTTATTTCACACGATGCAGTCTACAGGTAAATCCACGAGAGATGCAACGTGAGGTCACTACATATTGTCTAC
>JAFZFY010000024.1 GCA_017555665.1 Pseudomonadota bacterium
AACGGCTTGAAGAGCAACAATGCCGTCGTGACGCTCTATGCGTTCAAGGAAAAGAGCTTTGCCTATACGGGCGGTTTGCAAGAGATCGCGCTTCTTCCGGGCAAATATAAGCTCGAAGTCAATGGTTCGCAGGGCACGGCAGGCTGGTCTGGCGGTGTCGTTGGCAAGGGCGGTTATTCTTATGGCACGTATCAGCTGACATCAGCAAAGACGCTCTATGTCTGCGTCGGCGGCAATGCATATCACGAGGCGACGAATGCCGGCGGCTATAACGGCGGCGGTTACGGTCATGCGCGATCTGGCGGTGCACGCGGCGGCGGGGCGACGCATATCGCGATCGCGAAACGCGGCAACGGCACGCTTCGCGAGTATGCTTCGTATAAATCGGAAGTTCTGATCGTCGCTGGTGGTGCCGGCGGCGTGGAGTGGGCAGGTACCGGTGGTGCCGGTGGCGGTGCTACGGGCGGTCTCGGAACATCGTCGGCTGCGCTGGGCACAGCGGGCACGCAGTCTGCGGGCGGCACGTCGGCAGGGTACCCCGGCGGTCCTTCGGTTCTGTATAATGGCGGCTTTGGTTACGGCGGCTACGGCTACAGAAGCGATGTCACGACCTATGGCTGGGAAGGCGATTACGGCGCAGGCGGCGGCGGCGGCTGGTACGGCGGCGGCGGCACTTCCTACGCTGGTGCGGGCTCCGGCGGCTCTGGCTATATCGGCGGTGTCACGAGTGGCGGCATGGTGACCGGGCAGAATGCGAGCGTCGGGTCTGCAAAGATCACGCTGCTCGATTAGGCATCCAAAGCGCGTGATGAACGCGCTTTGGACGCACCTGCTCAACTCCTCGCCCCATTGGGGCGGGGTCTCTGACAAGCATGATCGTGCGCTGATGCAGCGCGTACACAATGACATCCCCCTCGCCATTGGGCTGAGGGGATTATTTTAGATTCGGTTCGCTTTATTCGCCGTGGGTCGATGTGTACCACGTGTTGTATGCGTCGATGGGAGGGACGCCGGCGATATAGCTCAGTTCCGGGATATCGGGACGCTTTTCGCTCAGAATCTCGTAGGCCGTGACAGAGGCTTTTCCGAGGCGGCAGTGCAGGATGACCGGGACTTCGCTTGGCACTTCGGTATATCGCGTGTCCATCTGGTCATAAGGGATGTGCATGGCACCGATAAAGCCCGTTTCAAACTTCATGTCGTCTGGCGTGACTTCGATGATGACGAGATTGGGCGTGGATTCCATATAGACGAGCGCGTCTTCGGGCGTCATGCCGCCCAGACGTGAAACGCCGGCATCGGGAAGGGGATCCGGGGATGCTGGATCGGTTTCTCCCGGTGTCTGGGGATCGTCGGGTGTGGTGTCTTGAGGGTCTTTGGGATCCTCTGGCTCGGGCGTAACCGGGTCTTTGGGATCCTCGGGGTGGGATGTGCCGGGATCCTGCGGCGTTTGCGTGTTCGGGTCTGTGAAGGGGGTGGAATCTTTGTCACTGGGCGCGATTCCGGTTTGCGCATCATCATCTGCTTCCAGTGCGTCATCGCTGCTGCAAGAGAGACATACGGCGGAAATCGCGAGGCTCGCGATAAGGCATTGCAAGGATTTGGGGTATTTCATAGGGGCTTGTTCCGATGGCATGCGTGGTCGTGGACACGTTCGATGTTGACCGCATTATGGCACAAAATGCAGGCGATGGCTATTGTTGGTATGTCGTGTCCGGGGCTTTGCTGGGGATGCATCGCATGGGCGTGCATGGGCATCGTCGTGGCAGACAGCCTGTTTGAAGGGATCGTGGTTGACAGGTTGACATGGATAAAGGTAGTGACGAAACGTGGTGAGAGGATGATGCGCGGCGTATCGGCGGAGCCGATAGCCGCAGTTTAGAAAGGGGGGGGGCGCGCCGTATGCCGTCAGGCATAGGCGCGCGCGTGCTGCCGCGTATCGCCGCAGGCGATAGCGGCAGGTTTAAAATTATCAAAGATTGGGATTGCCAACGGCTTGCCGTATCGTTAAGAAGGCGCGTCCCGGATGGGCGGGAATACTTGGAGGTCATATGTCGAAGCGTCATCGTCTGAACAACTATATCATGCGTGAATTCGAGGTAACGATTGATGATATCAATTCGCGCGGCTGGGGACGTGGTGATATTGAAGACGAGGGGCGTCGTGTGCCGGTGGAGGTTCGCGGGGCGTTTCCAGGGGATCGTGTGCGCGTGGTGGGCCGTCATATCGAGGACTCGAGGGTTCAATGCGGTATCGTCGAATTCGTGTCGCAGCATTATCCGCGCATAGAGATCGGGTGTCCGCATGCGCGCGTGCGCTGTGACAAGGACACGGGATGCGGAGGCTGTACCTTGCGAGAACTCGCGTATGAGACGCAGTGCCAGCTGAAACAGGGGATTCTGGAGCGTCTGCTGGCGAAGCAGGGCGTGAAGACGCCGGTGAGCCCGATTCTGCCGTGTGTGGCGTGCGATCATTACCGCAACAAGATGGAGCTGTCGTTTGGACCGGACGGCGCGGATGCGCTCGGGACGGGGCTGCATCCGTCTGGGTTCAAGTATGAGGTCATCTCGATGCGGTACTGCGATACGTTCTCGGAGATCATCGCAGAGCTTGCGGAGCGGACGACGGCATGGGCGAAAGCGCTGGGGATCACGTATTATGTGTTCCGCGAGAATGCCGGATTTTTGCGGTTGCTGACGCTTCGCGAGGGGAAGCGGACAGGGGCGAGCATGGTGATCCTGACGACCTCAGGCGAGCCGGAGGTGAATGTGCACGGCGCGATATGGACGGCCGAGGCGGTGATCAGGGATTATGCGGAAAATGTGCTCGGCAGGCTTTCGCGCCAAGTGGACAGTTTTTACTGGACTGCGGTGACGACGCAGAAGGGGCATGTGACGCGCAACGATGATCATC
This sequence comes from Pseudomonadota bacterium, assembly GCA_017555665.1. Taxonomy (GTDB): domain Bacteria; phylum Myxococcota_A; class Bradymonadia; order UBA4248; family UBA4248; genus UBA4248. The sequence goes on from JAFZFY010000024.1 coordinate 2,914, forward strand.
TGATATTCGGCCCGGCGGTGCTTCAGGAGAAGATGCTGATGCCGGATGAGGCCCATGCGCTGACGTATGAGATATTGCCGAGGGCGTTTTTTCAGCCGAACACGCTTCAGGCGGAACGCCTGTATCAGGAGGTTTTGAAGCAGGCTTCGCCCTATATGACGGCAGAGATGCCGATGCTCGACCTGTATTGCGGGACGGGGACGATCGCGCTGTGTTTTGCGCGGTATGGTCATCGCGCGATCGCCGTGGACATCGAGAAGCAGGCGATAGAGAATGCGCGCGAGAATGCGCGCAAGAATGGTCTGGAGGATCGGATCGAGTTTTACGCGGGCGATGCAGCGGAGATATTGAAGCAGCATCTGGATGCGGACGCGAATTTCACGGAGCATCTGATGGTCGTGGATCCGCCGCGCCGTGGGCTTTTGCCGCCTGCATACCGCCAGATCATGCGGATCCGTCCGAAGACGATCATTTATGTGTCGTGCAACCCTGAGTCTCTCGCGGAGGATCTGCGCCGGTTCGAGGCGGACGGGTATGAGGTGGTGCACATCCAGCCCGTGGACATGTTGCCTCAGACGGCGCATCTGGAGACGGTGGCGACGCTGAGGCGGCTTGAGGTTGCCTGCTGACAGACGGCGATTGCGGGGGAAACGCATCCCCGAATACGGCAGTAACGGCGCAGGGGCGAGAGGGGACTAATGTATGCGTGGGATTGCTGTTTTTAGTGCAGAAGAAAGATGAATCGTGTTATGATGGTAGTAAGTCTGCACGTAGTATGGCAGATGATTGACCCATCAGGAAAGAAATTGACACTATGGAAACCAAATTCATTCCGACGCTTCAGGCAGGTAACGGCTATACATACCTGAAGCTGAAAGGCATCCTTGACGAAGACAATCTGCTGTCGAATCTGCTGTCCCAGATCCAGGGGCGTCTGTTGTTGATCGACATGGCGGAGATAGAGCGCATCAATTCATGCGGCGTTCGAGACTGGGTGAACTGGAACAACCAGATCCAGGCGCTTGGAATTGGTGTGATCCTTTTACGTTGTTCGCCGGTGGTGGTATCGCAGGCGAACATGGTGACAAATTTTGCTGCGGACGCATTTATCCACAGTTTTTATGCGCCGTATGTGCATCCGGACACGGGTGAAGAGCAGAGCGTGTTGCTGTTCACGGAGGAGATTCGCAAGTCGAATCCAGTGAGCGCGCCGAAGATATATAACGAGAATGGCGAAGAACTTGAATTTGACGAATTTGAGGAATCGTATTTTGCGTTTATCGGCGATCCGCGTATCCGGAACTATCAGGTGAGTCCAGAGGTTCAGGCTGTGATCCAGTATTATATGCCTGAGGCAGCGACACGTCAGCCGGTAGTGGGTCAGAAGCCGTCGGGTGCATCGTCGGTGTCGGCACCGGTGCCATCGTCTCCGCAGGGCTATGGGATGCCTGGGGTGTATGGCGGCGCAGGCGGCGGGATGAATGCACGCGGCGGCGGCATGACATCCGGGATGCAGGGCAGTCTGGGCGGCATCAAGGCGGGGCCTGGTGCCGGCATGGCGGCAGGGCCTGGGTTTGGCGGAGCCTTAGGCGGTGCGGGGCCGCGTCCGATGGGTGCCAATTTCCCGATGTCAGCGGCAGCCCCTCCGCTTCGTCACGAGCAGCCGCCGCTTCCGTCCTCTGGGATGTATCAGCAGGCGCCGTCGCCTGCGCAGCGTCCAGCGGGGCAG
>JAFZFY010000240.1 GCA_017555665.1 Pseudomonadota bacterium
ACTCCCGATTCTATACTATATCTATTACAACCCAAATCACTACGCGAATAATCAAGCGGCAATAAAAGCTTATCTGATGCGAGCAGTCTTGTTCAAATATTTCCAGTCTAGCACAACCACCAAACTTCAACAGATGAAGAACTATATCAACAACTACAATTGCGAAATCACGATGGAAATGCTCAACCAGATCAGAGACCTCCAAGTAACCGAAGGCAAAATTGATGATATTTTGAACGCCGAAAAAAATAGCCATCTGGCCGAAGATGCGCTGTATTTCCTTTGCCTTGACTGGACAGACAAATCCTTAAAATATGAACAAGATCATCTTCATCCATATAACAGATTTGAAGAATGCAATCCTATATCCGTTTCGATGGAGAATTGGCTAAATTGGCGCAGCAACCGCGACAAGCTTCCGAACCTACAACTTCTGGATCCCCAGAGCAATGTCCTTAAAAGCGACAAGTCGCTGCGCCAATACTTTAATGAAATGCCCCCAGAGCAACAGGAAAACTTCCGAAATCATGCAATGATTCCAGAGGATTTGCCATTGGATATAGAGCATTTTGGTGATTTTTATAACAAACGCAAAGAAATCCTGGCGAATCGAATAAAGGCATTACTGAGATAAGTGTCGTCATCGGGATTTTCGCTAATCCCCCCCGCTTCGCCACGCTTTCGAAAACCTAGCCGACAATCAGCGCAGTTCGAAGCCCCCTTTCCCCAATGGGGCAAGGGGACATGGTAATGCCCCAAGCACTACTGCGCCGGATGTGCCTTAATCCGCGCAACGAGATCGCGGTAGTCGTCCCACTCGGATTCGGGGATTTTTAAAACGCCCATGGCTTTCTCAAGCGTTATTTTCATGCTTTCCATCAAATTGAAGAGAGCCTCGGCCTTGCCCTGCTTTACCCCATCATTCCGCGCAGTATCTACGCTATTCTGAACATCGCGATAAGCCATCATGCTCACGTCATAGCCTCGGCGCTCCTGGGGCGTAAAGCGCGCGATTTCAGCCTGTTCCATAAATCGGATAAAGACCGGTTCAAAAATAGTTTTGGGCTGTTCCATCAAATCGGATATATTTTTGAGCAGATACATCCATTTGTCGAGCTGCGTTTCAAGTTCGTCTTCCGTCTTGTTAAATTTTTTAGTTTCCAGAAACAGCAACGTCAATTTTTCGGAAAAAACGGTCTTCTGACGCGTATCCATCAGCATCACACGTGTATGGTAATACTGATTCAGGTCTGTCGAAACATTATCCAAGCCATGATTAGATTGCAGACGATCCGCGCCAAAAGAGAAATTCATGATCGACACAACATAGACCGCATTCAATTCATAGTTCCATGCGCCTTTCAAGCCCTGTTCGTGAATTGGAATCGATGCGTAATATATAGATCTATCTTTATAGAACTGCTGATAGGAATTCTGCATCTCGACGATGATCTTCTTGCCCGCCTCGGTCTCGCAATAGACATCAAAAACCGCCCTTCTGTCCGTTTCGAGAATGCCAAGATGCTCGCCTGGGAGATAATTCAAGTCTGCAATCACATGTTTTTCGAGCTTTGGATCCGTCTCCTGCTCAAACAACGCATTCAAAAATGCAATCAGGATCGCTTTGTTCGGCTCAGTCCCGAACAGCCGTTTAAAACCAAAATCTGTATATGGGTTAATGTATCGTGGCATACTCACCTCCGATTCAATACAGCGCGTTTTTCATCGTTCGAAAGCCCCGACATCCAGACATCAAGGAGCTTCAAGATGTTATTATAGCGTTCATCTATCTTGGTTCCAAGACAAATCATAACGGCGCTCGCAGCTGCCACGCTTTCGAAAACCTAGCCGTTCAGCGCAGTACGATGCCATCGGATGCAGACCACCAAGCGGTGCGGCGCGTATCGCGCAAGCGATAGCGGCGCGCGCCGTGCGTATTGGCCATCGGCCAATAGCGCGGCGAATGATATAAAAAACCATATAAATTATAAATAATTATACAGTATAAATAATTATACAGTTTTGCGGGCTTCTTTATTGAGAAGCGGGAAACCCATTTCCTCGCGCTGCTTGAGATAGCACTCGGCAGCCATGCGCGAAAGCGTGCGGACGCGGTTGATATACGACTGGCGATCGGTCACTGAGATCGCGCCGCGCGCCTGCAGGATATTGAACGCATGCGAGCATTTGAGGACATGGTCATATCCGGGAAAAGCGAGTCCCATGTCGAGAAGGCGCTTGGCCTCGGCTTCATACATTTCAAAGAGTTTATACTGAAGCTCGACGCTTGCTTCTTCGAGATAATATTTGGACTGCTCGACTTCTGCCTGAAGGTGGACATCCTCATATTTGATATCATTGACCCACTGCAGGTCATGAATGCGGTTGACGTTCTGCATATACATGCAGATGCGCTCGAGGCCGTAGGTGATCTCGGCGGTGACGGGATTGCACGGCAAGCCGCCCACCTGCTGGAAATAGGTGAACTGCGTGACTTCCATGCCGTCGGCCCAGACTTCCCAGCCGCAGCCCCACGCGCCCTGTGATGGGGCTTCCCAGTTATCCTCGACAAGGCGGATGTCGTGCGCCAGCGGATCGATGCCGATCGCGCGAAGCGAGCCGAAATAGAGGTCGAGCACGTCTTTCGGGCTCGGCTTCAAGATGACCTGGAACTGATAATATGCGCCCCACCTGTTCGGATTTTCGCCGTATCTCGCATCGACCGGACGGCGGCATGGCTCAATGAACGCCACCGAATACGGCTCCGGGCCCAATGCCCTGAAAAATGTTGCCGGATTGAACGTGCCCGCGCCCTTCTCAATATCATACGGCTGCTGAATGATGCAGCCCTGCGACGCCCAGTATTTCTGCAGCGTCAGCACCAGATCCTGAAAATTCATACACAAACTCCTTGACAGTTCAGAATAATTGGCCCATGCGGACCAAACCGCCGCGCCTTCTACCACTTTTTGAGACGAAATTCGACAGGATTGTTACGGTCAGAATGAAGACGCGTGCAGGGTACGCACCCGATACAAATGGCCCCCGGATATTGCAATAGCTATAATAGCCAAAACCATGTATAGTCTTGCAAGGACTTAGGAACAAGAGCCAGTGGTGGTTCATCTGCTTACGTGACAAAAGGCAAAGATATGAAGGCTCATTATATGTTAGCCGCGCTGGTCGCAGGCACATTTGTTTTGGGATGCAACGCAAAGACTGATTCGACGGACAACACAGCCAAGCAGGAAGCCGAGAACGGCCAGAACGCGGACGAAGCCAAAGCTGACAGCAACAAAGCTGACGAAGCCAAGGATGATAGCGGCAAAGAGGACGAAGCCAAAGCGGACGAAACGCGCCCCGTTGCTGCGCAAGGCAGCCAGGCGGAAGCCGCGGGCGTTACCTGCGAGGAAGCCGAGGGCTGCGACTGCGGGGAAACGAAATGCCCGATGAACGCGGTCTGCACAGACGGCGTATGCAAGTGCGGCGAAACGCTCGTGGAGAGCGATTACACGGGCTATATCTGCATGGAGATCGGCAAAGGCGTGTACGATCTGGGCTGCACGGAGTCGAAGGGTTGCCCGTGCGGAAAGACGACCGTCTTCGCAAACATGGGCTGTTCCGGAAAATGGGCGACCTGCGGCGGCTACCCGGTGCCCGGACGCGGGCTCTCGTGCCGCCATAAACCGCACAAGGACAGATTTTACAGCCTGGGCTGCTTCAAGGACAGCTGCGACTGCTTCGGCACGACGATATCCAAAGACGAGATCTGCGAAGCGCCCACGTGCACGGCTGGGTTTTCGCTCACGCCCCAGGGATGCACGTGCGACGGACGTGTGTATGCCGACGGCTACACATGCGTCCTCGGTAAGGAATCGCGCCTCGTCAGCTACTGCACAGCCCCGGACGGATGCGCATGCGGCGAAGCGACCTGCCCGAAAGGCGGCGTGTGCCGCCGCGACAAATGCGTGGATCGCACGACGCTCAAAGAGATCCCGGAAGGCTACGAGATCGTCAACGGCTTCCCGAAGTGCACGGCAGACGAATGCGCCTGCCACAAGACAAAATGCAAGTCGGGCCAGCACTGCCTCAACGGCGTCTGCTATACCGACCCCTATTTCCGAAAACTCGACGGCAAAACCTATTATTTCCGCATCGCCAGCGACGCGCACCGCGACGCGTTATGGAATTTCCTCTTCATGGATGAAAGCGATGAGCTCTGCACACATGGCATCGCGATCCGCGAAGGCGACCGAAGCGACGACCTCTGCAAGGATCCCGAGCATTCGGCTATGACCGTCGCCGAAGCGCTCAAACACTGCGGCACGGCGCCGATCCCGCAAAAAGTCGCGACCATGTTCTGCACGCTGGATATGAAAGATGGGGCCCTTCATTTTTCAGGATGGCAGGCCGAATAAGGCACCGCTGCGCCTGCGGCTGCCTCCTGCCGGCATGAAAGCCCCCAGGACTTCAGAAAACGCCTAGGGGCTGATCCGTCACAGGATGTTTGCTTCGATTGCGGTCTTTGCTTGACGATAGGTGCAAAACGCGCGAAACTAAACCGTGTTTTTGTCCACAGAGTCCCATGTGGCTCAACTTCCGGATAGTACAGATGCTCATCGCTTATAACAATGACGTTGAATTTCGTTCACGCTGGTATCACATTCAGACAGAGGACAACGGCTTAAAAGACGGTCATATCACGACGAATGTCTTTTATTCCGGGCAGATTCTTGATTCCAAATCGACATCCTACAAGGATTCGATCTTTGGAATTGACGATCCTGAGATCCAGGCGGCCATCATCAAAGAGCTGATGACGAAGCAGCATCAGGCATTTTACGCCAAACTGACGGAAGGCACGTATGAGGCACGCGTCCAGGCACAGGTCTCAAAAGCGCCGTCCAGCCAGGCCAGCCAGCCCGCCATGCACACGGCCGCTCGCACGACGGCAAGGATCTCTCCGGGCCAGAACAGCTCATCCGGCATCGGCATCACGGCTGCCAAAGTCCCCTCCAGCACGTTTAACAAGGTCACCGCAAACCCCGATGCGACAGGGCTTGGCACTGCCGCCAAATCAAGCCGCCCTGACATTCTCCGCGCATCCTCCCAGCAGGTGCCCGTCACGCGCTCAGCCAGCCGCATCAATACGAACCAGTCCTCAAAACCCTCGTTTGCGCAACCGTCTTACGCGTCAAACAATGAGCTTTCCAAACTGCCGATCCAGCCGCCTGCCCCCCAGAACACGGCCAGCCGCGTGCCGGCTCTGACCACTGCGCTGCCGCTCTCCCGCTCTGTTCAGCGCGAAAAATTGCTCAAGAAAAAGAAGGCATGGCTGGGCTTCAAATGGCCGGATGAAGATCTCTCGATAGACACGCTCGTCACGTCCATGCTCAACCGGCCGTGATCTCGTTTGGATGCCGCTTGCCGCTTTATGCACGCGGCATCTGCTGACTGTCCTCCCCCTGCGAACAGCGCGCCAACGGCCGCTGGTCACGATCCATTCACCCCATGATGCGCCCTGTTTTGGGGCGTCTGAGCGTGCACCATGAACCATCAGACGCAGAAATCTTCCGGAAAGAAACAGCCAAAGCAAAGGCGCTCACTCAAAAAATGTTTTCCAGACAAGGCGCATCAGGACACGCCGGAAGGGCTTGTCCTCGATATGGACAAGGGCGAGCTGGAAAACATATTTCTGGGCCTATCGACAGGGCAGCTGGAAAATCCGCAGGTGGCGTTGTCCAGGCTGTATGGGCTGGCACTCGATTCGTTAGCCAAAACCGTCATCGATTCACTCGACAAGGCCTGCGAGCATATCACCACGAATGATACAGCGCACGAGATCGCCGGCGGCACGCCGTTTGAGCCCATGCTCAAGCGCATCCTCCCCTCTGATCCTCAAAAGATCGATGCCTTCAAGACATCGCTCAGCCAGAAGATCAACGAAGCAAAAGGCCGCATCACAGACGCTTACGACACGATCGCAAAGGAAGGCACGGACAGGCTTTCCGAACAGAGCAGGCAATCGGGTGCAGAAATCGAGCGCCTGCTCCGCGAAGCATCTGGCGAAGGGCAGAACAGCCACGTCGCGCATCCCCTCGATCCCGAAAGGCTCAGCCAGATCTACGATCAGATACAAGCACCCGTCTTCGAAAACGGCCCTCGCAAATACACGATATCGAGCCTGCCCAACGCCTGGCGTTTCTCGCTAGGCAACAGCAAGACTTCCGTCAGTTCCAATGCGCCCGGAAATGTCACCGTATCGACGACCATAGATGCCGCAGGTGCCCCCGAAGAAGCCCCCCAAAGTTCGGCTCCGACATCGGCTCTCCCGCCAAGCCCCGCCGATATCACCGCCCGTGATGCCGATATCACCGCCCGCGACGCGGATACACACGAACAGCCCGCAACGCCCGAAAGCACGGCAGAGAAAGCATCTGCGCATGAAAGCGACGCGCATCCCGGTTCCGTCACCGCCGCAGAGGACGCGGCGCATGCAAACGCCGAGAACACCGATACCGCCGATAAACGCCTCTTCAAGACCTCAGACCTGCCGATTCCGCAAAAAATCGATCCCAAAGATCTCGTCGGCCTGCTGCCCGATATGAATCCGCAGGTCGTCAATGCCCTTGCAGACGGCGCTATGGATGTTTTCGGCATGGCCACACAGGTCACGACGACACTGGAAGCCATCGCGCTCGAAGTCGCGCATGCCGCCATGAAGGCCTATCAGGAAGACGAAGCGCTCAAACGGTCGCTGCCCAGCCTCGCACAGCGCCTCAGAGAAGCTTCTGACCTGCCCGAAGATGACGAGCTGCTCGACTTTGTTCAGACCCTCGAAGCCACCGATGCGTCCGATGATTCAGACGCGCTCAGCAACGATGAGCTCGCAGACGCCTTCGGCCAGCTCCTCGCACAGCTCGACCTCGAAAGCTGACATACGCCCCCGGCCTCCCGCCTGCCCGAGGGATCTTGCCATTCGCCGAACTGCCCAAAAACTGCAATTCGACTAATCACGACACCGATGTGCTGTCATGCACTGATATTCCCTCAGCCCAAAAGCCCTTGTGACGCGAACTACTGCCTACTGCCTATTGCCTATTGCCTTCTATCGGCTGTAAACACTTTGTTCGCGTCACGCCGTTGTCTGTGCTTGCAAAAAAAGTAAAATACGCGTAAAGAGCGCCCGTTTTCTGCGGAACACCTATGTTCCACTTATTGTCACTCTTTCCCATAACATTGCGATGGACGACCCTCTCAGTTGCCACATATCCAGCTTTTGATCTGAGGAGCACGTCGCCCGTGTCTTCCTCCGATCTCATAAAGGAAGACACCATGTATCTGTTTGAAATCTGGCGTTTTGCTGTGCCTTTATGTCCGAGATGCAGAATGAATCCCCCCATTTCAGCATTTGAGCATAAAGGAAAACGACATGGCGGAAACCGTAACATCACCGCACACAATTTCGATCGACGATCTCTGGGAAATCTGGCCCACGCTTGACGACGAAGAGCGCGTGGAATGGTTCGAACAGCTTGATCACACGGATGCGGAAGAGTTTTTCTCCTCGATCCCGTGCGAAGATCAGGCCGCGATGTTCGCAGCCATGAAGGAAGTCCCCCAGAAGCACTGGATGCGCTCGCTTGCGCCCGACGATGCGGCAGACGTATTACAGCTCCTCGAAGACGAAGAGATCTGCAACAAACTCAAGAGCTATCTGCAGCCGCGCGTGCGCAAGGAAGTCGATGCCCTCATGGCATACAAGGAAGACGAAGCAGGCGGTCTGATGAGCCCGCGTTTCGCGCGCATTCGCCCGGATATGTCGATCGACGAGGCCATTCTATACGTCCGAAAGCAGATGCGCGACGAGCTCGAGACGATCTACCAGATCTATGTGCTCGACAACCAGCAGCACCTGATCGGCGTCGTCTCATTTGAAGACCTGTTCAAAGCAAACGACAGCCAAAAAGTCTCCGAGATCATGGAAACCGAGCCGACAACCGTCGACGAGGACATGGATCAGGAATCGGTCGCCCTACTGTTCGCACGTGAAGACACGTTCGCGCTTCCGGTCGTTGACAGCGAAAACGTCATGAAAGGTATCATCACGATCGACGACATCGTCGACGTCGTTCAGGAAGAGGCCACCGAAGATATCCAGAAGATGGGCGGTATGGCGGCCCTCGACAACGACTACCTCCAATCGACATTCCGCGAGCTTTACACGAAGCGCATCGGCTGGCTGGTCATCCTGTTCTGCTGCACGCTGGTCACGACACGCGTCATGGACAGCTATTCCGAAGCGATGGAACACGCGATCATTCTGGGCGTATTCGTCCCGCTGATCATGGCCTCGGGCGGCAACACCGGCTCCCAAGCCGCGACGCTCGTCACGCGTGCCATGGCCCTGGGCGAAGTGCGTCTCCGCGACGTGCTACGCGTCCTCAAACGCGAGCTGATCGTCAGCAGCGGCCTCGGTGCCACACTCGCGATCCTCGGCGCCATCGTCGCCGTGGCCTATCATTTTCTAGGGCTTCTCCCCGAAGGTGACGGCGTGTTCCTCCACTTCACCGCCACGATCGCCCTCAGCGTCGGTTTCCTCGTCATTTATGGCTCGATTGTCGGCTCCATGCTGCCGTTCCTGCTCAAATTCTGCCATGTCGACCCCGCCAGCGCCTCGGCCCCCTTCGTGACGACGATCCTCGATGCCTCAGGCATCGTCATCTACTTCACAATCGCAAAGCTCCTGCTCAGCGGCATCCTGCTCTGATTCTGCGGCCGCTATGCCCGTTCCGGGCATACGCTTGCCGCCGGCCGGCTATGTCTTGCGACATACGCCGGCCACATTTTTGTCTATGCCACACGCGCATTCCCAAGATCTTCAGGACGAAAAGTTCACCGTCATGACGACGCGGCCAATCGGCCCGCTCATCGCCCGAATGGCCATCCCTGCCCTCCTGTCGATCATGACGAGCGCGCTCTATAACCTCGCGGACACATGGTTCGTGAGCCAGGTCGGCGAAGGCTCCACGCGCGCAGTCGCGGCATTGGGGGTCATTTTCTCATATCAGACGATCTGCAACGCCGTCGGCTTTTTCTTCGGGCACGGAAGCGGGAACTTCATCTCCCGCGCACTCGGCCGCAAGGAACGCGACAAAGCCTCAGAAATGGCTGCCACAGGCGCGATATCGTCCTTTATTGCCGGCACGATCATCGCGATCGCCGGGCTACTGCTCTCCGACCAGCTGCTCGTATTTCTCGGGGCAAGCGCAGAGATCCTGCCCGAAGCGCACGCTTACTTCCAGTTTATCGCCCTCTCGACCCCCTTTCTGACCACCCAGCTCACGCTCAACAACCAGCTCAGGCTTCAGGGCAATGCGCGCATGGGCATGGTCGGGATCATGTCTGGCGCGATTCTCAACATCGGGCTCGACGCGCTGTTCATCTTCGGGCTCAACATGGGCATCACAGGCGCATCGATCGCGACCGCCATATCGCAGGTCACGGCTTGCCTGATCCTCCTCGCCATGACACATGTCGGTGACGGCATCGCCATACGTATCAAGCATTTCCGCCCTACCTTGCCCAATTATCGCGAGATCACGGCAGGCGGCCTTCCCTCGTTATCACGGCAGGCGCTCAATGCCGTTGCCGCAATCGTCCTCAACCGATACGCGATCCAATATGGCGCAGACCCGCTCGCGGCGCTCTCGATCACATCGCGGCTGTTTCACCTCGTGGTATGCCTTGCCATCGGCGTCGGGCAAGGGTTCCAGCCCGTCTGCGGGTTCAACTACGGCGCGAAGAAATATGACCGCGTCCGCGAAGCCTTCTTTTTCGGCGTCAAGCTCAACTCGATCATACTCGCGGCTGGCTTTGTCGGCCTCATGGCCGCCGCGCCACAGATCATCGCGCAGTTCGGCTCCTCACCAGAAGCCGCTGCAATCGCCTGCAGAGCCACGCGCTATTACGCGCTCACACTGCCCTTCCTCGGCTTCGTCATCATGACCGAAATGTTCTACCAGAACACGCGACAGACATTCGGCGCGACTTTGCTCGCCATGATGCGGCAAGGGCTCGCCTTGATGCCTGCGGTCATTCTATTAGATGCCGCTTTCGGACTGGAAGGCGTGCTGTGGGCACAACCCACTGCAAACAGCGTCTCGCTGTTCTTCGCGCTCCCATTCGCGATACATCTGCTCAAAAAGCTCAAAACAGCATCCTATTGTTGACCATAGTTAAAACACTATAACGAGGAAACATAACTGACAATGGGGCTTGCCCCATTGTCGGCTTGCCCCATTGTCAAACGATGCGCTGTTATTTTCTATGGCCAGCGCAATATCTATGGAAGCGGCGTATAAGGTGGATCAAACGGATCAAGCGGCACAACGACTACTAAATTCTTTTCACACACGCCTGAGCAATCGCTTTTGGGGCAACAAAGTATACCACAATAATAAGGCCTGCTCCCCGTGCATATACTCTCACAGGCATTCCCGTTCTTCCGATAACCTTCATTGCAAGTAAAAGTGCATGATCCGCTCTCGCATTTGGGCGCGCCGTTTGCGACAGTTGAGCATTTCGTTCCGTGAGCACCACAATTGGATACGCTATCCGCTTCACAAGCATTAAGATATTTATGATAATCGCTCAAACATGTGAAATCGCATTTGCCGCTATTACATTTAGGCGTGCCGTGCGCGACATTTGAGCATGCCTTGCCATGTGAACCGCAATTTGAAGCAGAATCCACTTCACACGATTCCCCGTAAAGATGATACCCCTTATCACAAGTATATACGCATTTTCCTTTTTCACATCTGGATATGCCATGATTGATCTGGCATTTAACCCCATGCATACTGCAATTATCCACAGAATCCTGTTCGCAAGACGAACCATACTGATGGCTTCCTGCCTCACAATCAAATTTACATTCGCCAGACTCGCATCTGATGTTCGTGGCATACGCAAATTCACATTTTTTACCATGCTTACTACAGTTATCCACACTGTCTTCCTCGCAGGCATTCTCGTGTTCATGATATCCGAGATGACAATGGAATTTACACTCGCCCTCTACACAATAATTATCCGCATTGGCGACATCACACGTCTTGCCGCATGCGCCGCAGTGATTGCTGTCTGAGCCTTTGGCATCCACTTCACAGCCGTTGCTTCGAATATTATGATCGCTGTCACAGAAGTTTTCTTCACAAGTCGAGCAATCCTTGAGATGAAATTCTTTCAGATCGACACATGAATCCCCGCAGATTTCCAGCCCATTCCCGCACGTCGTCGCGCACACGCCGTTGCTGCATACCTGGCCATCCGGACATCTATTGCCGCATGCGCCGCAATTCTCATTCGTGTTTTTATTGATCTCACACCCATTTTTAATATTACCGTCACAATCGAGATAATTATCATCACACTCGATCGCCCCTGCCGAACACGCAGACACGTGCAACAGATCCATCGCGTTGCACGCCAGGCCGCCATGATTGCAGAACCCTTCCTCGCATGTGTCGCAATCCGAACGGTGAAGTTCCTTCAAATTCAAGCATCTCCCGTCACAATTCGCATCCGTCTCGGCGCATGTCACCTCGCACTGGCCATTCCTGCAGATACGCCCCGATTCGCAGGTATAGCCGCATAATCCGCAATTCTCGTTGCCGATCTCAGTCTCGCAACCATTCGAGTTCCTCTGATCGCAGTCGAGATGCGTGCTGTCGCAAGTGACATACGTCGAGGAGCACGCCGTCACATGCAGATCTTCGATAGACTTGCATCCCAAAGATTTGTCGCCGTTGGGATCGCAAAACCCCTGTTTGCATTCCGTACAATTGTCGAGATTGAGCATGCCAAAGTCGAGACATTTGGAATCGCAAGCCGTCGTGCCATCGGGACACACGCACGTCCCATCCTCGCATATCTGGATATCCATGCATATCTGCCCGCATCCCCCGCAGTTCAGCGAATCCCGCTTCAGATCGACACACACGCCGTCGCACGCCATCTGACCTTCAAGACAGGAGACGACGCATTCGCTTTCCACGCATTTCTCGCCGTCCTTGCACACATTCCCGCAAGAGCCGCAGTGATTGACATCGCTCGTCAGATCCGCGCATGTCTCGCCACAATCGACCTGCTTGTCCGGACACGAGAGGCTGCACACCCCGGCCATGCACTTCTCGCCGCCCTTGCACTCATTCCCGCATACCCCACAATGCGCATTGTCAGTCTGAAGATCCACACAGGCCCCGTCGCAGTCCGTCTGATCCGGGCATCTGATATCTGTAAGGCTGCATGCGGACATCATCACAGAAAGCACAGCCATACAAAAAGCGGAACGCGTCATATATTTCACCATAAGCTCCCCATAAAGCACGGATCACAGATTCTCAGCACGGCCACAGAAAATAGGCAGAGGGCGCAGCCGTATCGCCCATGGCGATAGGCTGCGCCCAGACCGCGTATCCCGCCGGGATAGCGGTCTGAACAACAAAGAAAACCTAGATATATCAATTAGTTGATGACGACAGGACAGTCCTTGATCGTCGTCCGGTCGCCGTTGTTTTTCTCGTTGCACTCGATCGAAGTACGCCCGCCCTTGCCGTCGTCATTGACGATGAGCACGACATCGCCCGTGATGACATCATCGATCGTACAGGTGACGTGCAGGCAGCCGCCGACAGGCACATTCTCGGACGTATAGGATGTGCAAAGGTGCTGATACGTCTCTTTGCCCTCTTCGTCATGCCCATACGCATAGAACGAGGCCGGCATCAGAGACGCGATGATCTTCATCCCACGGTTGCAGACCTCGGCGCCCAGAAGGACGACATCGCCGTCACGCGCACACGTCTCGCCGACAAAACGCCCCGTGATATCGGGCGCATAGTTCGCCGCGACTTTGCCCTGCTTGTTCTGCCGGAAGTTGTTGAGCGCGGACGCGAGGAAGTTCTGAAGCCACTGCGACGTGGAGGGGACGGTCTGATCGTCGTTCACGTTCGTGATGGAATAGGCGTGCTGGTTCCAGATGTTTCGAGAGCTGACCCAGCGGTCGAGCCTGTCTTTCATGACGCGGACGCCGGTCACGCGCTCCGAGTTGCTGCGGATCGCGCGGCAGACATTCCCCTCCGCAGGCTGATCCTCGGCCGTGAGCGTGCCCACGCAGCCGTATTCATTGAGCAGCTTCCCGCTCTGGTCTGTACGCCAGTTGCACTCGTCATTCGTCGTACAACGGCAGAGCCCGACGCGGCAAATCCCCGATTTGCAGTCCTCATCCTTGGCACAGCGGATGCCGCGATGGATCGGGTCAGGGCTCTTGCATGTCATCGCATTGTTGGAGCCCACGACGATCTCGGCGGCATCGTCGTTATCCACATCCGCGATGACCGGATTCTCGTGCCACGTCGCGCTCGAACGATACGCCGAGAACAGGACATCGCCCGTCCGGCCGTCGTAGACGCGCGTATAACACTCGTCGGCATACACGGCTTCCATCGCGCCATCGCCGTCGAAGTCAAAGAGCGAAGACCCGGTGGAGGCTGACGACGCATCCTGCGACAGCTTGCTCCACAAGATAGAGGAACCCGAACCCGGATCGAAAATGCGGTAACTGTCACCGAAAGCCGTTGCGACTTCGGGGAAGCCGTCGCCGTCAAAATCGCCGATCGTGCACGGGCCGCCGCCAGAAAGCCCCGTCACGAGAAGGACATTCTCGCCTTCGAGCGTCGAGATCTGGACGATACCCGAGCCGCAGTTGACGATCTCGGCACGGCCATCGAGAATATTCGGGTTGAACGAGCCGTCGGTATTGCGCATGCCGAAATCGGCAAAAGCCGGATGAATGCCGGTGCTCGTCTTTTTGGTATACGCCACGCCCCACTGGTTCTTGCTGCTATCCCAGCGATAGGTGTTGACCGTGCCGATGATCTCGACCGCACCGTCATTGTCGAGATCGCCAAGCGTCGGCGTATAATAGAGCTCGGCGATCGCCCCCTGCCCCGAATTGAGACGCTCGCCGGTAAGCGTGTTGAACACCTCGCCGCCGTAACCGATGATCTCAGGAACGCCGTCGTTATTGAGATCGTGAATGGCCGGGCCGCCCCAGTTCAGGTTGCCCGAATGCTGCTTTGTCTGCCACCACGTGACATACTTGCCGGCCTCCTTGTCCCAGTGGAACGCGACCAGGCCGCCGCCGTTGCCCGCATGCTGCGCCGTGCCTCGGCTCGCGAAGATCTCCACAAACCCGTCGCCATCCACATCCGCCATCGCGAGGTTCGATCCGCCGATGATGTGATTGTTATCGTCAAATATGCTCTCCAGAAGCTCGCAGGTCTCGCCGTTGATGATGCGGATCACGCCGTAAAATCGGATATCAGAGCCCTGACCGGAGGGCGCGCCGCCGTCCGTGTTGTTATACGTCGTGAAGATGATCTCCTGCGCCTTGCCGGAATCATGCGGCGTGTTCATGACGAGCGGCGTCATCAGGACATTCGCGTGGTTCGGATACGGATCGGTCGTTTCAGGCGCCTTCCATTCGCACTGAATGGCCGCTTCAAAGATGCGGTGCTCGTTGCTGAACTCGCATGCCTCATTCTGGTTGCCGCGAGGCCCCTCGCCATAGGACACGCAGAATTCCTTAGGCGAGCATGAATCATCGAGGCAGCAGTAAGAATCGCCCCAGCAGTCGTCATCGGACTGGCATGCGCCGTGATTGACGGAGCACACGCTGCTGCCGGCGTATGTAAAACAAATATCGCCTTCGGGACAGAGGTGATTCTCGTCGCAGGATTCGCCGTCTTTCACCGACACACGGCAGACATTATCCACGCAATCGGCCGTCTTGACGCACTGTTCAAACTCGCTGCATGCGCTGCCGATCTCGCGGCCAAAGATCATGCACACATTGTCACAGATGGCGTCGCCTGCGCATTCGGAATGATCGGTGCAGGCGTGACCGAGATCGAGCAGATCCGAACAGAAGCCGTCCATGCCGCAGAACTGCCCTTCCGGACACGGAACCGTCTTGCCGCACTCGCCGCCGGGTTCTGCCGGCTCGTGGCAGTAGCCATCGCCGCCGCATCTCAGCGGTGCCTCACACGGCGCGTCTTCCGAACACGCGACGAGATCCGGCTGTTCCGGCGGGTTCTGACACGTCCCATCCAGGCACTCGCCTTCCACGCAGAACACGAATTCGCCCGAGCAGTCCTCGCCAAGACCCACGCCTGTGCCGCAAACGCCCCAGATGCAGTCGAGGCCGTCCGCGCATTCCGAACGCGCCGCACACGTCCCGCCCGCAGGCTTCAGATCCGAGGCTTTCTGACACGTCCCGTCCACGCACTCGCCTTCCTCGCAGTACGCAAACGCGCCGGTGCAATCCTCGCCAAGACTGATGCGCGTGCCGCAAAATCCGTCGATGCAGTCGAGACCTTCCGAACATTCCGAACGTTCAGCGCAACGGCTCCCCGCAGGTTTCGTCACGGTCACGACCTGGCAAGTCCCGTCCACGCACTCGCCTTCCTCGCACGACACATATTCGCCACTGCAATCCTCATCCAGCCCGACTTTGGTGACGCACATCCCGTCCGCGCAGACGAGCCCATCCGCGCAATCCGATTTTTTCGTGCACGCATCGCCCGCCTCGCTTTTGGTCACCGTGTTCGTGCCAGAATCATCGCCACAGCCCCATGTGATAACGATCGATGCCAATGCGATTGTCCAGAATATTCTCGATTTCATAAGCGGCTCCATAAAAAAAATGCCCGTGAATACAGCCATTTTTATTATAGCATAATATGACGCCGATTCTAAACAAACCCTCATGCTTCATTAAAATTCTCGAACTGCGCCCGGCACGCCGTTGTTTGACCGCCGCCCGAACCGGCATCTGCCGCTTGATTTTATTTGAAGCGGCCTATGCTGCGCATACGTCCGCTGACGGCCGGCCTATGCTGCGCATACGTCCGGCCACGCACGTGTTGTGGGCGCGTCGTATCGGCGACGCCGATAGACGCGCCGCGTCTGCGTATGCCGCAGGCATAGCAGACGCCCCCAAATAACGCCGCTTGCACATTCCCCCCAAATTGAGTAAAAAGCTGCGGTTTTTGTGAACTCTGCAAAGGGATGGTAGAGTAAATGGATTTATTCAGCAATTTGCCGGTCGATGCGCCGGACATCAGCGATGAGCTACGGAACGGCTCACTCGTCAAGAGGCTCCGCGTGCTGCTGCACGCCTACCCGTTGTTTCAGCTCAGCCAGTCGGACTCGCGGCGCGACGAATCATTCCGGCACTACGACACGCTGACGATCGCGCTTAAAATCATGGACATCATCGCCGAGCGCATGGGCGACACGATCGAGGCCGACCGGGAGTATATCGACTTTTCGCTTGAACAGCTCCTGGACAGCATGGATCGGCGCGCCGGACTGTTCCCCGATGCCAAGCGGCATACGCAGATCGTCGACCGCGTGCTCGCCGCGCTCAAAAATGACGGCGATGCCCGCAGACCGTTCAAAATGCCATATACCGACATCGACGCGACGGGCGACGTGACCGAACGCCTGCTTGAATTCCGCCTGATACAGGACGCGTTCGGGCTCGACGGATCGACCGTGATGCGCCTCACAAACGAGGCGGTCAACCTGTATTTCAACGCGCTCGAACTCGATCTCGAAGACAGCCAGGCCGCGACCGAGGCGATCGTCCACTCGCAGATGTGCCGGGGCAAATTCGACGAAGCGCGAAAGAACGCGCACTTCGCGTGGCGGCAGTCGCGCATGTACTGCGACCGCATCCAGAAGATGCTCCACGAGACGCAGCGAGATATCACGAGCGTCGACTGGGCAGAAAAAGCGCCGCGCCTGATCTCGGACGCGATGGCGCATCTCGAAACGCGCCTGGATGTCGAGCAGAGCATCATCCAGACGGCAAGCGAGCGCCTGGAATCGCTCAAGCCAGACACGCCCGAAAGCCTGTCGGTCGCGCGCGTCATCTTCGTGATCCAGTACTGCGTCGAGACGCACACGGTGCTCCAGCGCGAGCTCATGACGGCGCGCGCGACATTCCTCGACAGCCAGGCTTATCAGGCATTCGTGCCCGAAAAGGCCTCGAAATATCCCGACCTCATGCATGAAGTCGTCGAACCGATGCTCGAGATGCCGGTGCCCGACGCGCTCACGATCATCGACAGCCGCCTGCCGCACCTGATGGCGCCCAAGATGCCGTCGCAGCTCTCCCTGTGCTTCCTGTTCGACGGGCTCCTGCGCCCCAAACGCGCTCAGCGCAAGGACTGGATCGACATCGAGACGCTCGACCCGACGCATGTCGCTGGCGACCTCATGCGATACAGCGAAGAAGACCGAAAGATCGCGGAAAGCCTGCTCGTCTCCATCCTCCACCCCACCACGCTCAGCGACCTCCTCGCCTATGCACGCACGCAGCGATTCACGCACACGCAGTGCGAAGTCATCCTGCTCCTCGTCATGCAGCACTTCGACAAAGAGAGCACCGAAAACCCGCTCGTCCGCGTCGAAAAGGCAAACACCCTCCTGAGCGATCCCGAGTATTTCGGGGACGAAGTCTGGATCACGCCTGTTGAAGCATTCGGAACCCCAGCCTGAACCATTCACCACGCACACGGGCAAGGCATGCGTGCAACGCGGCACGCGCCCGTTTTTCGTAGAAATCAGCCATGTCACTTGAACTCACCGATATATTCCGCGCAGCACGGCTCCTGCAGTGGGGCCTTCAACCGCGCATACGCCCGATACAGAACAGCGAATACCGCGAACTCGTCCGCGAATACCTGAACCGCAGCGAGTTCCGCGACGCGGTCCACGAAATGAGCGACGGACTGGGGCTGTACGTGCTCAACGTCAGCGAACACGGCGTAGTCCTGAGCCCGAGGGAAGAAAGCGTGTTCTGGATGCGCGCCTCCGAATTCCGCCCGGGCAATTCGTCTGCCGACACACGGCTCCTCGACGGCCTTGTGGAGATCACGATCGCGGCGACCGTATTCCCGCGCGCACGCGACCTGGAAGACGACGTAAACAGGCCGAGACCGCCTGTGACCATCGAAGAGATAGACGACGCACTGCGCGCGATCTGCGCGCGACTCAAGGACGAATTCGCCAATGTCGATCCCGACATGGACGACGTGCGCACAGGCCTCTACGACGCTTGGCGCGTCTATGACAACACACTCGCCAAACGCGAGACAAAAGACGGACGCGAAGCGCGCAACTCCTCGCGCGGCATCATCAAGTACAACCTCGAACGCCTCAAGGAATTCGGCTGCTTTACCGAGACAAGATATGCGGGCAAAGCCGCCTGGCAGCCCACCCGAAGATACAACGTGCTCGTCCAGGAGCTCGCGGCCTCGAAGCTGTTTGACGAAGTCATGAAGATCAAGAACGGCGGCAACACGCAGGAAGACCCGTTTGCCGATGACCTCGCGGATCCCCTGGCGGCCGATAGCGCGCCCGAAGAGGACTGGGGACACGAATTCCGAGACCAGTCGGTCGAACTCGACGACATGGGCAACGCCATCCCCAAAGAAGGGCAGGCTGCCGATGATGACGACGACATCTATGACGGCGTGTTCGAGGACGAAGCGGATGCCGATCACGAGGCGTTTGAGGACGACGAAGACAATGAAAACAGATCATTTGACGGCGACGATAGCGACGATCTCGATGATTTTGAGGATGACTTTGACGACCTCGACGAGGATGATGACGAAGACGAGGACGACGATTTCGACGCGATCGACCCCGCGTATGATGACGATTTCGACGATGCCGGCCCGTATGACGGCGACGACGAAGAAGACGAGATGGAGTAAGGGAGAAGCGATATGCCAAAACTTTCACGACTGAGATTTGTATCGATCGGCCATCCCAATGCCCGCATGCAGGATCTGACACTGAACCTCAACGATCAGTCCGGCATCCCGTCAGACTCGACGATCTGGCTCCGAAACGGCGGCGGCAAGTCCTCTATCCTGAGCTTATTTTTCGCGCTTCCGCGCCCGAACCGACGCGACTTTCTGGGGAGCAAAGCGGACGCGAAGCAGCGCCGCATCGAAGACTATATCCTGCTCAATGACCGAAGCGTCGTTGCCGCCGAATGGACGCTCGACCTGCAGACGCTCGGCCTTGAAGAAGACCAGCCGATCGCGCGATTCGTGACAGGCGTGTTCTACGAGTATTCGGGGGGCAACCGCGACAGCCTGAGGCGACTGTTTTTCTGCGCTCGCGTGAGCGATGATGTGGAAGAGACGCAGCTGCCGACGCTCCCGATCGACATGGTCACGCCGGAGGGCACGCGGGTCCGCCGAACCCTGCTCTCGTTCAAGCAGGCGTGGAGCGCGCTTCGCGACAAATACCCGAGCCTTCAGTTTGCCTGCACAGAGAACCAGAACGAATGGAGCGACAGGCTTCAGAGCGCCGGCATCGATCCCGGACTGTTCGGGTATCAGCTCATCATGAACAGCCGCGAAGGCGGCGCGGACGAGCTGTTCCGCTTCAACAGCCCTGATGATTTTGTCGATTTTCTCCTGGAGCTGACCGTCGAGCCCAACAAGACAGACGGCATCACGGAAAATCTCGAAACCTACCGCAAGCAGCTACAGCGCCGAAAACACGAGTATCTCCCGGATCTCGCGCTGTCGACAGGCCTTGTCGAACGCCTGACGCCGCTCGTCGATCTCCACGAGCGCCGCCTGCGCATCCAGGAAGAGGCATCGCGCCTGACGGCGCTCTACAGCCAGATACGGCTTTCGATCGCCAGCGACACAGCCGATCTCACGGCGCAGGAAACGGCAGCCTCCGACGAGATCAGCGCGCTCCGCACGGCCTGGAACGCCACGGATGTGCAGCGCACGCGTGACCGTGGGATCGCCATCGCCCTTGCGCTGCGCCTCGCCGAGGCGGACGAAGCGCGGGCTCGCAAACAAGTCGAAGACCTCACGGAAGCCGTCGAACAGGCGGTGCGCGAAGAGCTCCTCTGGAAAGCCGCGTATCCCTACCAGAACTACGTCATCGCCCAGAAAGATGCCGACACCTATCGCGAAGCGCTTTCGGGCGCGGACGGCGCCCGCGAACCCCTGCTCGCTCGGCTCGCACAGGCTGCCAGCGACTACGTCGCAGCCATGCGCCACCAGATCGACCAGCTCAGCAAACAGCGCGAAGAGATACGTCAAAAATCGCGCGAAATGGACGCATCCAGCCAGCAGATCGACCTTGAGGCGAACAACTACGAGCGACGCGCCCTCGCCTGCGAATCCGAGAGCAACGCCTACCTGCAAAACCTTAACACGCGCCAGAGCAAATTTGAAAGCCTGATCAAGCTCGCGATCCTGAAGGCCACAGAAACCCCGGAACAGGCGCTGGAGCGCACCGAAAATCAACTCGCCGACAAGAAGAAAAAGCTCCGCTCGATCGAACGCGGACGCGAAGGCGACGAAGCGCTTGAAGACGAATACGAACGCCAGATCAACGACCTGCAGAAATCGACGGCGACCAAAGAAGCCGAGATCAAATCCCTCGAACGCGAATACCAAAAGGCGGGCGAAGCCCGCGAAAAACTTGAGTCTGACAAGAATTTCCTCAGCATACTCGAACTGAACACGGTCGATCTCGACGAACTGCCCGAAGACACGGCAGGCATGCTTCAGCGCCACGCATCCGACATGCAGGAAGAGGCGGCAAAACTGCGCACGGAAGCCGCATCCCTCGAACGCGCCCGTGTCCACATTCAGGAACGCGGCCTCATGCCGCCCACTGTCGAAGTGGAAAACCTGCTCGCCTTTTTAGGGCCCAAGTCGAATGCGCGTTCCGGCTGGGCATATATCAGCGAGCATATCGAAGCCGACCGTCAGGAAGATGTCGTCCGCGCCCATCCCGGCATCGCCCAGGGCATCGTCGTCCCGCCGCGCGACCTGGAACGCGTCCGCAACCTCATCGCCTCGAATCCGGATGCCATCCCCCCGATCCCGATCACGATCGCAACGCCGGAAGCACTCGAAGCGCTCACGGAAACGTCTTCAAGTTTCCAGTGCATCGTCGGCCCCAAAGACCATGCCTGGTTTGACCGCAAGGATGCCCAAAAGGCCCTTGAGAACCTCGAAACCCGGCTCGCGTCCATCCACAGCGATATCGATCACGCCCTTCAAAAACAGAACAGCTATCTGAATGCCCTGACCAAGTTCCGCGCGTTCCGCAATCAGTATCCACGCGGCTGGTTTGCCACGACGAACACCAAGATCGCACAGCTCCGCATCGTCTGCGAAGACGAGCTCGCCTCGCTCGACACACGGCGAGATGAAAAGGCGCGCCTCATCGAGAAAAAGCGAAGCGCAGACCACAGCGCCAGCAAGCTGCAGACAGAGATCCAAGGTCTCATGCACGCCTGCGACAAGCTCCGCGAATTCGTCAGCGAAGTGGACAACTCGACCGAGATCTGGAAGCAGAACGCCCAGGAAAAGCAGGAAGAGGCGCAGACACACCGAGAGGAAGCCGAGGCGCTTCGCCTTCAGGCACGCGAGATCCGCGAATCGTCACGCCAGCTGTTCCAGTCTGCGGAACCGCTCACGTCCCAGATCAACATTTACGAAAACGAGATCTCCCGCATCAAATACCTCTCCGATCAGCCAGAAGCCAAACAGGGCAACATCGAGACCCTCAAGAACGATTACGAGCGTCTCCGCGAGCAAGTCGAGCGCGAACTGACGAACAACGAGCTCGCGCAAAAACTTGAAAATGCTGAAAATCAGGCCAAGAAAGACAAGAAGCAGGTCATGCAGCTCATTCGCAATGTCCTGACACTCGACGAGGTCCGTGAAGCCGTCGAGAGTCTTGCCAATCCGAACGACCTGGAAGCCAACGGCGAGCGCGCATCCGAGCTGCTGCAGGTCACGCGAACGCGAAAAGAAAAAGCCATCGCGGAACTGAGCAGCTGCGAATCGGTGCGCAAACAGCAGCAAAATGAATGGTTTGGCGCGGGCAAACCGACCATTCCCGAAGGCACGGAGATCAGCCAGGCGAGCATTGCCATGTTCGAGCAAAGTGCCGCCACGGCGACAACAATGCTGGCATCGATCGACCAGTCGATCCGCGACCAAGAGAAGCGCATCGCCACAGCCAGACACGGCAAAGAGGCGCTTGCCAAAGACCTCGAACGCCTCAACTCGGTGCAGCGCAGCCACGCGACGTTCCTGACCGGCCAGATCGAACTGACAGCCAACGAGGACATCATCGAGGCAGCCGAGATCGGCAGCGCCATCACGGATCTCGAGAAGCGTCTGGAAACATACAAATCATCGCATGAAGGCCTCGATTCGAGCCGCCGATCCGCCGTATCAGCCGTCCGCAAATGGGTCGATCAGGATCAGTTCGCCAATCTTCAGAACCGCATCATCACGCAATTCCGGACGCTCGATGCCGAATCGCTCGAAAACGGAGCCGCCGAGTTCCGCGAATCGCTCAACATCCGCCTTCGCGAGATCACGTCGACCCTCGAAGACCTCGAAAAGCACCGCAATTTCCTCGCGAAATTCCTGCTCAACGCGGCAGACGAAGGCCTGCGCCTGCTCAAGCTCGCAGATTCCGCGAGCACCGTGCCCCGCGAAGTGCCCGACATCGGAGGTTCGCGCTTCCTTCGCATCACGACCAAAGAGCCGACCGCACAAGCCGACCGTCTTGAGCTGATCCAAGAACTTGTCGACACGCTTGTCGACGAGACGGTGCTCCCCACGGGCAGCAAGCTGATCCAGCGCGCTGTCCGCCAGCTCGCGCGTCCGTTCACGGTCCGCGTGCTCAATCCGGATCCCGCCTCGCCCCAAAAGCTCATCGAGATCACGGAAACCGCGAGATTCAGCGGTGGCGAGCAGCTCACTTGCGCGATCCTGCTGTACTGCACGCTGGCAAACGTCAGGGCACGCACACGTGGCATGAACCGTCAGCCGACAAGCGTCCTCATCCTCGATAACCCCATCGGCCGAGCCAGCCGAACCGTGTTCATCAACATGCAACGTCAGTTCGCAAGCGCCATGGGCATCCAGCTGATCTACACGACCGCAGTCAACGACCTCGAAGCGCTCAGCATCCTCCCCAATGTCGTCCGCTTGCGCAACGAGCGCACCGACCTCAACAAGGGACACCGGCTCCTCGAAAAAGATGTCGATATCTCCGGGCAGCTCGAAGCCATCCGCCTCGCAAAGAGCCAGACGCCCCAAGACCCGACAGCCGATCACGCGTCCGGCGAAGCCGAGACAAACGACACCGAGACCGCCGATTCCCCCTTGGAATAACGCCTGATTTGGCGCGGCTATCTGACGATACGCCGCGCCGTAGCCGTGTCATGAC